>NZ_JBFRMK010000301.1:1041-3620 GCF_041470405.1 Shewanella sp. 10N.286.45.A1 | reverse complement strand
GCTAATCGACCTGGGATTTCACAATGTTTTAATTCTTTGTAAAAAGAATGGTGGTCGATACTGGGCTCGAACCAGTGACCCCCTCCTTGTAAGGGAGGTGCTCTCCCAGCTGAGCTAATCGACCTCGCTGTGTGGGGCCGTATTATAGGGGGGAACGATCTACTGTCAACGCTTTTTTAGATAAAAGATGGTGTACGGTTCAATTTCGCACGTATTGACGCATAGTTAATCAGGTACTGCACGATATTTTGCATTAAGCGATTAAATTATTACCTAAAAGGTTTGAAGCTGAAGTCTATTTAGCGGCTAAATAAAGAATGGAGTTAGCTTATCGATGAGCTTTTCACTATCTGTCAGGCAATAGGTGTCTCGTTAAGTTTATGTTCTTTACAAAAACAATGGTTTTTATTGCAATAAATGAAAACCAAAATTTATCTGGACTGTGAAAAACTGACTAAATGTTGAAGTATTAGCTTGAGCGTTATGCATCAATCTAGCTGATAGACGGTCGCTATCTAGGCTAACTCATTAGTGTCTCGTTTATTGCTGAAAATACTCATTAACGATAGCAACCCTAATCATAATGGCCATGAAAGTGAGCTAACAGTTATCGGGAAACAATCAATCGCCCCATATTTAGGCTTGGAGTTTGGCAACGTTGCCGCTTATGGCTAAGTAAGACAAAGGGGCTATGATGCAAATATCATTTTGACCACAAAATTTGCCATATAGTAGCAGGGCTATTTTACCTGAGGGCTTTGGCTGTTAGAATGTGCGCCACATTCATTGGTACAGTCTATTATTTAGACTTTCTATATAGGTCAGTGTCCCATTATGACAATTAAGACGCGTTTTGCACCAAGCCCTACTGGTTTTCTTCACGTTGGTGGTGCTCGAACAGCACTTTATTCATGGTTATATGCACGTGCAAACCAAGGCGAATTTGTATTACGAGTAGAAGATACAGATATTGAACGTTCAACGCCCGAGGCATGTGCTGCAATTTTGGAAGGTATGGAGTGGTTAGGCCTGACATGGGATGAAGGTCCTTACTACCAAACTAAGCGTTTTGATCGTTATAACGAAATCATTGCTCAAATGTTAGAGCAGGGCAGTGCTTATAAATGTTACTGCAGCCGCGAACGTATTGAGCAGATGCGTGAAGAGCAAGCTGCTAAAGGCGAACAGCAAAAGTATGATGGCTGCTGTCGTGATAAAGCGCCTCGTGATACAGATGAACCTTTTGTCATCCGGTTTAAAAACCCAACAGAAGGCAGTGTAGTATTTGATGACCATGTACGTGGCCGTATTGAAATATCAAATGATATGCTAGATGATTTGATTATTGCCCGTACCGAAGGCACGCCGACTTATAACTTCTGTGTTGTTGTTGATGACTGGGATATGGGTATAACTTGTGTTGTACGTGGTGAAGACCATATCAATAACACTCCACGTCAAATCAATATCCTGAAAGCGCTTGGTGCTCCTATTCCTGAATATGCCCATGTTGCGATGATTCTTGGTGACGATGGCGCTAAATTGTCAAAGCGTCATGGCGCTGTTGGCGTGATGCAGTATCGCGATGATGGTTACTTACCTGAAGCCTTGCTTAACTACTTAGTTCGCTTAGGTTGGTCTCATGGTGATCAAGAAGTTTTCTCTATTGATGAAATGAAGCAGTTATTTAAGCTTGATGATATTAACAAAGCTGCCTCAGCTTTTAATACTGAGAAATTAATTTGGCTGAACCAACATTATATTAAAGAGATGGATCCAGAATATGTCGCTTCTCATTTAGAGTGGCACATGAATGATCAGAATATCGATATGAGTAATGGACCACAGCTGTCAGCTGTCGTTAGTGCACTATCTGAGCGAGCAAAAACCTTGAAAGAGTTGGCCGCATCTAGCCGCTATTTCTATGAAGACTTTGCAGACTTTGACGAAACCGCTGCCAAGAAACACCTTAGAGGTGTTGCAATGGAGCCACTTAAACTGATCCAGACTAAATTGTCAGAACTTGAAGAGTGGACCGTAGAGTCAATTCACCAAGCGATTGAAGATACTGCCAGTGAATTAGAAGTCGGTATGGGTAAAGTTGGCATGCCTTTGCGTGTTGCTGTAACTGGGGCAGGGATGTCACCTGCTGTCGATTTAACCTTATTCTTGGTTGGGAAGGCTCGTTGTGAGCAAAGAATCTCCAAAGCGATTGAATTTGTAGCAAATAGAATAAATTCCTAAAAAACGAGTTGACACTTTTGGGTGCGCTGCATAGAATGCGCCTCGCAGTTGAGACACTGATGGCAAATGCTTAAAGTGCACTCGAAAGTGATTTAGTTAGTGCGGGGCCTTAGCTCAGCTGGGAGAGCGCAACACTGGCAGTGTTGAGGTCAGCGGTTCGATCCCGCTAGGCTCCACCATCTAACTAAATGAAAGCGTTAAGTTTTAGCCTACAGAACTTAATGAGTATTCACTCTTTGCAGAGTCTAATGCAGTCCGGGTCCCCTTCGTATTAAAGAAGAGAGCGCCTAGGACACCGCGCTATTTTGTTTAAAGTAGCACGGCGGTTTCACTTT
>NZ_JBFRMK010000301.1:0-247 GCF_041470405.1 Shewanella sp. 10N.286.45.A1 | reverse complement strand
CACTTTAATAGCCTTCTAAAGTGTGACTTATAGGTCTTCGTTATATTAGAAGTAAAACAATATGTCCGGGTCCCCATCGTCTAGAGGCCTAGGACACCGCCCTTTCACGGCGGTAACAGGGGTTCGAATCCCCTTGGGGATACCACTATTTATTTTTCTTGATGAATGTCGAGAAATTAAACAAGCGTTAAACCTTAGCCTACAGGGTTTAATGAGTATTCACTCTTTGCAGAGTCTAATGCAGTCC
>NZ_JBFRMK010000300.1:0-6278 GCF_041470405.1 Shewanella sp. 10N.286.45.A1 | reverse complement strand
TTTAGCTCCACGGCGAGACCGAAGTTTTCCCCGAAGGGTAAAGCCTAGGCCTCAAAGGTACGCTAGAAATAAAAAATGCCAGTCAGCTTAACTGACCGGCATTACACTTATAAAGTGCCTTTTTATCCAGAATCGATTTGCTATCTTTGACTTTGCTATCTAGGCCAGCGACCTATGGTGCAACGATCATTACTGCCAAAATCTCGCACTGTCGCAACGTTTTCATAGCCCAGTTCAATCAATTTTTCTCTCAGCTCAATCGCCTGTTGGTAACCGTGCTCAAGTAACAGATAGCCACCAGGAGCTAAATAATCACGTGCACAGCTGGCAATATGAAACAGATCGGCAAAACCCTTTAACGGCGCGGTGAGCGCACTTTGCGGTTCAAAACGTACATCGCCTTGAGACAGGTGCTCATCTTCTTCATCTATATAAGGCGGGTTAGACACAATTAAATTAAAATCGTAGCACTCTACCGCATCAAACCAATCGCTTTGAAATACGTCAACATGCTCAAGCTTCAAGTTAATGCGATTCTCAATCGCCAGCGCTACCGCCTCTTCGACCTTGTCGATAGCACATACTTGCCACTCACTGCGCTCATGCGCAAGAGACAAAGCTATCGCACCCGTTCCTGTCCCTAAATCCAATACACGAGCATTATCAGCCAAAGGCAGATTAAGTGCGGTTTCTACCAGAATTTCAGTATCAGGCCTTGGGATCAGCGTGGTTGGGTTCACTCTAAACGGCAGCGACCAAAACTCTCTTTCTCCCACAATGTGAGCAATGGGGTTTCCGCGAAGACGTTTGGCAAGCATCTGTTTAAACTCAGAGACTTGCGCGGACTCTAAATCTTTTTCAGGCCAAGTATAAAGGTAACTGCGAGGTTTATTAATGATATGTAGCAGCATCACTTCAGCATCCAGCATAGCCGAATCTGAAATAGCCTCTAACTGAGAAGAGGCCCACTTTAGGGCCCCTGATATAGTCAATTGCAAGGAATGTCCTTATTCAACGAAAACGGCAGCGCATCGCTGCCTAATAACCGTTAACTTTCACCAAGAGCAGCAAGCATATCCGCTTGGGTTTCTTGGATTAGAGGTTCAATCACCACATCGATATCGCCTTCCATAAATTCACCTAAGCGGTATAAGGTAAGGTTTATACGATGCTCGCTCACTCGGCCTTGAGGGAAGTTATAAGTACGGATACGCTCTGAACGGTCACCACTACTGACTAGGTTTCGGCGAGTACTGTCTTCTTCGCTGCGGCGTTTTTCATCTTCAACAGCTTGAATTCGAGCAGAAAGAACACTCATCGCTTGGGCACGGTTTTTATGCTGTGAGCGCTGATCTTGGCACTCAACAACAATACCTGTTGGAATGTGAGTAATACGAATCGCAGAATCGGTTTTGTTGACGTGCTGTCCACCCGCGCCTGATGCGCGGAAAGTATCAACTTTTAAGTCTGCTTTATTGATCTCAATCGCTTCAGCTTCAGGGATTTCTGGTAAAACGATCACTGTACAAGCTGAAGTATGTACTCGGCCTTGAGATTCTGTTTCTGGAACACGTTGCACACGATGCCCGCCAGATTCGAATTTCAGTTTACCGTATACGCCTTCACCACTGATTTTGGCTATCACTTCTTTAAAGCCGCCATGTTCACCTTCGTTGGTGTTCATAACTTCTATTTGCCAGCGGTTGCTTTCAGCATACTTGCTGTACATACGGAATAGATCGCCAGCAAAAATAGCCGCTTCATCACCACCCGCACCAGCGCGAATTTCGATAAAACAGTTATTATCATCATTAGGATCTTTTGGAAGTAGTAGAATTTGTAGCTCAGACTCTAAAGTTTCTATTGTCTCTTTAGCCGCTTTGTACTCTTCTTGAGCCATCTCTTTAAGATCGGCATCATCCTCTTCCATCATCTCTTTAGCAGACTCAAGGTCTTCTTCAGCTTGCTGAAAAGATTTAAAAGCTTTAACAACATCCTCTAGTTGAGAATATTCTTTAGACAAGGCACGAAAACGCTCTTGATCGGCAATAATGCCTGCATCACTTAGTAGCGCCAACACTTCTTCATTACGTTCAAGCAAGCCTTCAAGCTTGCGAATTACACTGTCCTTCATTAAAACGCTAACCTTAGTCTTTATCTAGTCCGAGCACAGTCCTTAATTGTCCAAGTGAATTAAGATCACCTTGGCGACTCGCAGCGGTAAGCGCTTGGGTCGGTGCATGGATCAATTTATTGGTCAGCTTGTTAGCAAGTTCAAGCAACACTTGCTCGCTATTAGCACCTTGGGCCAACTTGTTGACCGCTCGCTCTACCAATTCATCTTTTATCGCCATACTTTGAGTACGATATTCACGGATACTGTCAACCGACTCTAATGAGCGGATCCACTCCATAAACTGATAAGATTGATCGTCTGCAATTAATTCTGCTTGCTCGGCAGCCTCTCTTCGAGAAGCCATATTCTGTTCAATGATGCTTTGCAGGTCATCGACGGTGTATAGAAACGCATCATCCAGATCCGCTACTTCAGCCTCAATATCTCGAGGAACTGCTATATCTACCAACAACATAGGTTGATGACGACGCTGCTTAAGCGCTTTTTCTACCATGCCTTTACCAAGGATCGGTAATGGGCTAGCCGTAGAGGATATCACGATATCGGCCTTAGGGAGAAAATCTGGGATCTGTTCGAGTGTAATCGCGGTTGCGCCAAACTCGTCACACATTGCTTCTGCACGTGAAACTGTTCGGTTTGCCACCACCATTGCTTTAACACCATTATCTTTTAAATGGCGTGCAACTAGCTCAATGGTCTCGCCGGCACCCACGAGTAATACCTGTGTAGTACTCAAGGAGGAGAAGATATGCTTAGCCATGCTGACGGCGGCAAAAGCGACCGATACCGCAGCGGCACCAATCTCAGTTTCCGTTCGAATCTTTTTAGCCACAGAAAAAGTATTCTGAAACAAGCGGTCCATTGTGGTAGCAACGGTGCCCGCTTCTTTAGCTTTCACAAAAGATTGCTTAACCTGGCCTAAGATTTGAGGTTCACCCAAGATCAACGAGTCCAGTCCAGCAGAAACACGCATAAGATGTTTAACTGCCTGCTGATCCTTAAATTGATAAAGACAAGGCTCAACATCAGCATGAGAAAGTTGATGATAATCTTCTAACCATTGGACAACATCAGCTTCTTCACCGTTGTTACAGTAAAGTTCTGTCCGATTACAGGTAGAGATAATGACGGCTTCGCCCGATTGAGTGTGCTTCGCAAGACTCTTCATAGCATCATGAATTTTGTCTGGTGCGAAAGCAACTTTCTCACGTAGGTCGACCGTGGCCGTTTTATGATTTATTCCGATTGCTACAAGGCTCATTTGACTCGTTCTGGACTCTTGGGCATCTTATTTATTGGTGCCATTCTACTGAATTGGCTTTGTTAAAAACAGAATACGCTTAACAAAACCGAATAATAATCTCTGTTCTTACCCATTTTTCCAATTAGCGTCACCTTTTTAACTATTTCTAAATAGATATGACACTCATTGACGACAATAAATATTGTGCAAATGGCTATTTTTTGCATATGGGCATTGGTAAATTTACCAACCCCTCGTATCATAAGGGCTCTTTTATATCAGTAATAGATGAATAATTTGAGCAGCTTCACAAAAAACACTTATGCATGGGTGATATTGAGCTTTATTTTTATTAGCGGTTGCTCAACTACCATACCAGACAACTTAGTTCCCGTCTCTGTTGAGCAGGTCGAACAAGCACAAGCTTGGGAAATGCAAGGCAAACTTGCAGTGCGAACCGCTGATGACAAATTTAGTACTAATTTGTATTGGTTGCACACCCAAACTACTGATGAATTAAAACTAACCACAATGTTAGGCACCACGGTACTGAGCTTATCAAGTACTGACGGCGATACATTATTGGAGCTCGACGGTAAAACCTATACCGATAACAATGCCCAGCGCTTACTTACGCGCATCACTGGTTGGACGATTCCTATCGATGCCTTGCCCTTGTGGATCACTGGACAACTCAGCGAGGGAGATGAAGTGATCAGCCAAGATTCACTTAGCCGTCCTATTCAACTGCTTAATTCAAATCAACTTCCGGCTTGGAAAGTCGACTTTAAAAGTTGGCAAACTCAAAGTGGTGCAGAGTTACCCAGGTTGCTTGACATAAATCGAAGTGATATTCGACTTAAAATCCAAGTCAGTAAATGGCAAGCACTTATTCCAGAAAAACAAGTAACAACTAATCACCCACATTCTACTGCCAATGAGTCTTCTTTATGACAACAGCGCTTTCATTAGGTTGGCCTGCACCAGCTAAACTTAACCTTTTTCTGCATATCAATGGTCGCCGCCAAGATGGTTACCACGAACTGCAAACCCTGTTTCAATTTATCGAATATTGTGATTTCCTCGATTTTAAGGTTACTGATAAACCGAACTTGAGACTGCATTCGAATATGTCAGCAGTTGTCGCTGATAACGATAACTTAATTCTGCAAGCCGCAAAATCCCTACAAGAATATAGTGGTTGTCAGCAAGGTGCAGAGATTTGGCTAGATAAACGTTTACCGATGGGAGGCGGTTTAGGTGGTGGCTCATCTGATGCTGCAACCACTTTGGTCGCACTTAATTCACTCTGGGGGCTAAATCTCCCCTTAACTAAGCTGGCCGAGATAGGGCTAAAACTTGGTGCCGATGTTCCTGTTTTTATTAATGGTTTTTCAGCTTTTGCCGAGGGTGTAGGAGAGCAATTACAACCAGTTTCACCTCCCCAACCTTGGTACCTTGTACTGGTGCCGGATGTACATGTATCAACTGCTGAAATTTTCCAAGATCCGGCATTGCCTCGTAATACCCCAAAGCATACGCTGACCACTTTGATGCAAAACCCTTGGAAAAATGATTGCCAAGAACTGGTTGTAAAACACTCTCCTCAAGTTGCCAAAGCCTTAGCGTGGCTGCTAGAATATGCGCCGTCTAGAATGACCGGAACCGGAGCATGTGTTTTTGGTCAATTCGAACAGGAGCAACAAGCTAGAGATGTCTTGGCAAAACTGCCAGCGTCTATAAGTGGCTTTGTTGCCAAAGGGTCAAATAAATCGCCATTAATGCTGAGATTAGCTCAGTGTTAACTACATCTGGGATACCTTTTAAGTCCCAGCCACTATCATGAAGCATACGCCTGAGGTTCATACAGTGCCTGACATTAAACTTTTTGCCGGTAACGCAACACCTAGTCTCGCTAAGAAGATAGCCGATCGTCTATTTTGTAAACTTGGAGACGCAGAAGTAGGCGTTTTCAGTGACGGCGAAATCAGTGTCCAGATTAATGAAAATGTACGTGGTGCGGATGTATTCATCATTCAATCTACTTGTGCTCCGACTAACGACAACCTAATGGAACTTATCGTTATGGTTGACGCACTTCGTCGTGCTTCTGCTGGTCGTATTACAGCCGTTATCCCTTACTTCGGTTACGCTCGCCAAGACCGTCGTGTTCGTAGTGCTCGTGTACCAATTACTGCAAAAGTAGTTGCTGACTTCCTTTCAAGCGTTGGTGTTGACCGCGTTTTGACTTGTGATTTACACGCAGAGCAGATCCAAGGTTTCTTCGACGTTCCAGTTGATAACGTATTTGGTAGCCCAGTGCTACTTGAAGATATGCTAGCTAAGAACTTAGAAAACCCAGTGGTTGTTTCTCCAGATATCGGTGGCGTTGTACGTGCTCGTGCAGTTGCTAAGCTACTTGATGATTCTGACTTAGCAATCATCGACAAACGTCGCCCACAGGCAAACGTTGCTCAAGTAATGCACATTATTGGCGATGTTCAAGGCCGTGACTGCATCATTGTTGATGACATGATTGATACTGGCGGAACGCTTTGTAAAGCAGCTGAAGCATTAAAAGAACACGGTGCAAACCGCGTATTTGCTTATGCAACTCACCCTGTATTCTCAGGTAATGCAGCGAAGAACATCGCTGAGTCAGTAATCGATGAAGTGATTGTGACTGATACTATTCCATTAAGCCCTGAAATCGCAGCACTTGATAAAGTTTCTCAGCTAACGATGTCTACCGTTATGGCTGAAGCTATTCGTCGCGTAAGCAACGAAGAATCTATTTCAGCAATGTTTAAACACTAAGCTCTATTTGCTTAATTAAGTGTATTAACACTTAATGCTGAAATAAAAACGCACTCAATTGAGTCTAATGCCGATCATTTA
>NZ_JBFRMK010000299.1:0-1693 GCF_041470405.1 Shewanella sp. 10N.286.45.A1 | reverse complement strand
ATCCTTATACGTTATGTTTACGTTTTATCTTAAAGACTCCAATTAAAAATATACACCAGATTGAAATCTGAGTTAATTTTTTATCTAGAATGAATACTAGCTCACTGAGCTCTGCTGAAGAGTCTGTGATTGAAGAAATTTGATAAGTTAACTCCCTTATATTTTGTATATGAAAATAAAGTACACAAATTAAAACCAATAGCAAAATTTCAGATAAATAATTAGATAGCAAGTTTTTCAAGTAATCCATTGCTTGATTTTCCTTGTAAACATAACAGTATATTAGGCTGAATTCCGAATAAGAACAGACAGCCGAGTTACTTTAATGTTAACAAACTAACCTGAAATGGACACAAATTCAATGCTTTATGCCGTCATTACCAGTACTTTTGTTAACACTTCTAATCGTGAAAGTCAGAATTTGAATATTTGTGATGCTATTAGAGTTAATCATTACGGATAGTTGATTTAAAACAATCACTTAATAGTATTCCGGTTCAAGCACCTTTCCTTTTTAATCCCAAATAATGGCAAAAATGTACAACACCCATTATAACTGTGTATACATACAGCATTTATAGGTAAGAGCGCTATGTCATCATCTTTTATTGAATCCATTCGGCAAGTGTTAAGAACCAAACATTACAGTTTGAGAACTGAGAAAAGCTATCTGATTAACAATGGCTGGCTATATGATTCTGGGCTCTGGCGTTGATGCAATACAATAGAATTTCTATAGCTAGATAAATACTTTCAACTCACTTGATTTTGGCTATTTAAATAACAGTGAAAATGACACAAGAGTATATGATGCAAAAAATATTGAGAGATAGAATAGTGGCGATCTGTGATAAAAAGATTGCTCAGAAAGGTGATACTGTTGGGGTTTCATTTTACGCATTTTTTGCTAACAAAAATGATGTTCCACAGTCATTAATGCTAGTCGCGACTTGGTGGATTGAAACACACCAACTGGATCATTTTGTTAAGGCAAGTAGAGTGAAGCAACTGGTTGAAGCAGGGTTATAGCTTAGCCTCTTAAGAAAGGGAGATAGATGATGTTTACATTGGACGTAGATCCAGATTTAGCACTGGCTTTGGTTGAGCACTCTTTTGCTAGTCAATACCTCGATATAGTCTCTTTGCAAAGAGACTATTTAGCGCAATGGCTGGTATGGCCGCCACTTGCCCAAGATGAAGCCTTTTTTGAGCGTTTTATCGAAAAATCATTGCATGATTATGCAGCGGGTAACTCTTTAGTGTGTGGCATCATTTATAGGGGCGAACTGGTCGGTAATATCAGTTTCAATAGTATTGATAAAAAATTAAGAAAAGTAGAAATAGGCTATTGGCTAAGCCAAAGTTATCAAGGTAAGGGGATCGTTAGTAGATCAGTCACTAAACTCATTGATCTCGCTTTTAATCAACTGAAAATGGATAAGGTAGAGGCTTTTGTTGCTATAGAGAACCAAGCCAGTCGCAGCGTTTGTGAACGCTTAGGGTTCAAACTTGAAGGTGTGATAACGCGAGCTGAACAGCTCAATGGTCGTATGTATGACCATGCTGCTTACGGTCTACATAAAAGTGGTTGGTGAGTGGCGGGCTGCCATAATTGAGGCCAGTAAATATAAACAAAAAAACCACCGAACCTACTCGATGGTTTTTTGTTCTTACCTAACAGCTAACAGCTAAC
>NZ_JBFRMK010000298.1:0-3153 GCF_041470405.1 Shewanella sp. 10N.286.45.A1 | reverse complement strand
CCAAGGCTGTCGAACTCGGTAAGTCGGTTGATAGAGGTACGCGCTAAAGCTTCAGAAAGTTCCATAAAAAATCCAGTACAAAGAAGAGTCTGTACTGGATTTTGAAGCATTGTAAAGATCGGTCAACCGATCATATTGGCCTTAACTGATCGGCGTTAGCCTCTATGGCGCCTTTTTTATTGGGTGTTTTTAGCTGCCAGTTCCTCAAATTAGCGATATGACAATATTAAGCCTCTCTACAGTCAGGCTCATACGTCTCTTGCAGTAGAACTGTGCGCGACTTTAAGGCTATCGCGATAAACAATTATCAGTATGGTATTGCAGAGCGTGTAATGACACCCTTCGCCCTAATGTCTAGCATTAACTCTTAGAGACAAAAAAGGCATAACTTGTTCACCAAGTTATGCCTTTCAATTAATCTATCTCTAACCCGTCAAAAAGACTGTAGTGTTAACGTTCCCAGTATGACTCTTCTAGGCTATCTTCACGCTCTGGTAAGCCGCGTGATAATCTTGGGCTGTGCTGTGCAAGTACCTCATACGCAACGCGGTTAGCATACTTACAGATCTGCGAGAACGACGAATAACATAGACCATCACGATTATGTTTACTTGAGCCCGGCACGTTGGTTTTATGGAATCGATTAGACGCTAGATCATGCAATAACGCTGCTAATGCACCATCTCCAGCACCATTAGTGTTACGGATTTTTTCTGGACCGCCCATATACGGTGAAATATGCGCGTACACTTTAAGCGGCGACTCACAATCAGCTTTCAACTTAGGCCGAGAGAACTCATAACGGTTGAACTCTGGAATAGCGCCAGGTAACAAGGTATGACTTGTTTCACGTTTTTCTGAATCTTCAGTATAACCTGCAGTATAAAGCCCTAAAGGCCCAGCTGTGGTTAATACCATGTCACACCACTCTAAAGCAGCTTCACTGGCTTGTAGCGGATCTTTAAAGCCCGTTAATGCTTCGCCTTCATCTTCATTCATCGCAAGAATCGTTACATGTTCCTGAATAAAGCGCTGCCACCATTTAGGATCTTCTTCAATTAAGAAACGCGTGCCTAAAGTAAGGACTACTGGCACTTCGGCCGCTTTAGCGTATTCAATTGCTTTCATCGCTGCATCAGTGATTTTATCTTCACCACTGGCGCGCATTAGATATGCCGTTAAGATCAGTGCTGAACCACCTTGAACAATATCTTTATCGATATACTCTGGCGTCAATTTATCCATTGAACCTTTGCTGATAGCAAAAGTACGCTCACCGCATTCTGAAATCAAAGTGAAGCAACGGCCGATAGGACCTGCAACTGGCTGTAGTTGGTTCAAGTCGACTTTTGATGAAGTGTTGCAAAGATAGCGATAGGCGTAGCTACCAATCTCGATGTTTCGGCTCATAACGCCAAACAGAACAGAGCGATCATCGGCAAGAATCGAATAATTGTGTACTGTGTTGCCGATGGTTCCACCCGCAAACTCGTCACTGACAAGTTCACGATCTTTTAATTCGTTATACAAAGCGTGCGCCTTGTCATCATCTATCAAAGTCGAATTGCCCTTAGGTAACTCATAGCGACTCAGTAACTCATCTTCCACTTTGGCTTCAATGTCTACTAATGTTTGATCGATACCAGACACATAGGTAGAAATTGGCTGAGGCTGCTGGATCAACTGTGCTAATAGCGGATCACGGTTTTTAACTGGAAAATAGTGTTTAGACTTACGCTGACCTGGAAACTTCATATTGAGCTCTCTTTCATTCGGCATCCATGCAAAAGATAATTATACGGGTAAGTAATCACAAGTTATTGCGCTTAGCTTTAACAAATAACTCATAGTTTTAAAATTCTAGCAGCCTAAAATGCTAACATGTCTCACAAATTAACCATGACCACACACGCTAAGTGCTAAATCATAAGCAGAGACAAAAAAGGCGGGGAATTCTACCATACCCAGCCTCTTTCGCCAGTTGAAATCACTGACTAGCCATTAAATTTAGCACCAACCTAAGGTTTGTTGCTTAACTATTTGCTGTAATAGCTCAATATGAGCATCTGAATCGTTTAAACAGCCAATAAATTCGTAGCGCTCTCCACCCGCTGATATGAAACTCTCTTTACCTTCCTGCGAGATCTCTTCCAGTGTTTCTAAGCAATCTGAGGAAAATGCCGGACACATGATATCAACGGATTTAATCCCTTGATCAGGTAGTGACTCAAGTAACTGATCCGTTGCTGGTGTTAGCCACTCTTCTTTACCAAACTGAGATTGAAAACAGATCCGCCATTGCTCAGCCGTTAAACCAAGTGACTCAGCCACTAGCTCTGCAGTTTTCTGGCACTGTATTTGATAAGGGTCACCTTCAGTCACATAACGAACAGGCACGCCGTGAAAGGACATGAGCAATACATCGCCTCTGCCTTTATCCGTCCAATGTTGTTTGACTGACTCCGCAAGCGCGGCAATATATGCAGGGTGAGCGAAGTATTCTTTGTTGATCCGTAGCTCTGGGAAATCGCGCTTAGTTTTATGCAGATCGCTAATCGCGTCAAATACTGGTGCAACGGTTGAGCAAGAGTACTGCGCATACAATGGCAACACAAAAATCTTACTCACGCCTTGGGCTTTTAGCTTATTAAGGCCTGATTCTAACGAAGGATTACCGTAGCTCATGCCAAGTTCAACAGGTACATTGAAACCCAAATTCGTTTGTAAAGATTGCGCTAATTTGTCGCGTTGTTGCTGGCTGATCACCATCAACGGTGAACCGTTATCCCACCAGATAGACTCGTAAAGTTTAGCGACTTTAGCTGGGCGGGTATTTAAAATGATGCCATTGAGGATCGGTTTCCAGATCCAAGGAGAGATATCGACAACACGAGGATCACTAAGAAACTGCTTTAAGAACTTTTTAACATCTGGCGCGGTTGGGGAATCAGGCGTGCCAAGGTTAACCAATAAAACACCGAATGGGGAGCTTGTGTCGTTCACGTTTTCTCTCTTTTAACCAAGATATTCTGCGTCAGGCTATCATTGGAAAAAGCATAAAAAAAGCCCACTTACATGGGCTTTATTAAATATGAGAACTAGCTCATAAACACACAGTTATTTTGTGTAAATTCATACCAATCAGTATAAAGA
>NZ_JBFRMK010000297.1:0-8688 GCF_041470405.1 Shewanella sp. 10N.286.45.A1 | reverse complement strand
TATACTGATTGGTATTATTCCCTTGTGAAGTTGTTCAATACAGAAATAGACAACCAAAAGTACTCCATATTGGCGACCAAACGTTTATACCAATTGGTATCACTGTAAATTTGAGGCAAAAAAAAGCTCACCTATTAAGATGAGCTTTACGAATAAGATTGAGTTTTAATCTTCTACTATCAGCGAGAATTCATTATTTGTATCGTTTAGAATCGCAACGCCTAAACATTCCCCAGCAGAATCCGTTAGCATAATACGATCACCAAGCTTCCAATATGTTTCAGAGTAAACATCATCTTTGCCAAGTGAAGCATAGGAATCACCTGTCTTAACACCCGTTTCATCGCTTACCCAGTAAAGGTTCATTGCGGTATCAGTCATGTTGGTAACGGTAAAGTCTTGCGCATTGTTTGCACCACGAGTGTATGTATCCGCAAATGAACAGTTACCAATAGTACCTTTGGTAGGCCAATATGGCATATACGGCTCAACTTCATAGGTGATTGCCATAGGTTCAGGCAACTCCACTGAGCAGTTTTCACCGCTACAGACAGAAAGGTAAGCATCAATGATATCTGAACCACCAAAGTCATCTGCTGCTACGATAAAATACTTTCCGGCAGTTGGAGAGGCGATAGTGATGACCTCTTCATTACTCGCATTCGTTACCGATTTATCCGTTGCAGCATCTGCGTCGCTTGGGTGATAGGCTGCGCCTTGATTGACATAGAGATCAATATCAGCAGAACCGCCAGAAGTACTAAAGGTAATAGAATCCAATCCAGCTGGGACATCAACGGAATAGAGGCGCCCACCACGACCACCTAATTCGATATAGCTTCCAACTGCAATTGAGGTTGCACTTGCAGCATAGTCTGTCCTTAGTCCATTCTGGTACCAAGTTTCGAAATCAGCTTGATTGTCCGTCGCGACCTGGGTGACAAAAGTGTCCAGCTCATCCCAGTCTCCCGCACGCATCTGCGTTAAAATTTCGGTCACTATTGCTGGTTTCTGCTCTATTAAGAACGTAAAAACTAACTGGCCCCAAGTATAATTATCTGCATTACCATTAAAGACTTGTTGTAAACTGTATTTAGTCGTCTCGTTTGCAGTGGTCATATTTTGGTAAGGATTATTATAATGAATACCAATGTACTCAGCTAAACCTTCGCTCCACCAACTAAAACCTTTAGATTCGTCATATTCGCCCTCTTTGTTATAACGGGCATCTAACGCATGGGTATACTCATGATCTACTGAACGAATTCTATGCCTACCACCATTCCACTCAAGTGCATTAAAGGTAAAAACATCTGAGCGGTGCAGCCACTCAGTTGACCTGAACTCGAAGTAGATCCCTGAATCATTGTTGTTATAGAAAAGATGCTTGACCCACAACTTATGATTTCGCTGGCTTGAAAAAATATTAACGTTGGTGATGTTATTTTTATCACCAGCAACACTGTCACCGAATGCTGGCGAAATAGTACCATCTATCGTTGCATCGAAACGTGCTTTGGTGTCCTTTAATGAAAGACACACTTCATCAGTTTGCTGTGCGGTTAAATCCTGGCCACGTACCTGAACATCAACCTCATCACAGCGCTTGCTGCTATTAAACACAGTGGTGCTGGTATAGAGCGTGGCATCTACCGCTGCACTAGCACTACTTGCGTCAACTAAAATATGATAACGACCTGGCTCAACATCATCGATGATACAATATTCAAACTCGCCGCTGCGGTAATTAGAAACACAATCAAATTCACCATTTTCACCACTTGATGCTTCATTTAAAGCTCTAACATAAAGCGCTGGGTCGCCAATATTGGTACCCGCTTCACCAGCCATTAGGCCAACAATCAAAGTGGGAGCAGACTCGGTGACATCAACAAAATATGCGCGAGGCTCAGTTAACGAGATATGCTTAATAGCAGAATTGAGCGTAATTAAGCCTGCCGCTGGTGTTTCTGGAGTAGCAGGTTCAGGATCTGGTACTACGGGATCTGGAACCGTTGGCGTAACAGGAACTGGAGCATCATCTCCCCCCCCTCCACCACAAGCTGCTAATGTTAAGCACAACGCGATACTTAATCCAGATAATCGAAAAGACATACTCAAACTCCCTGTTAATATTTATTGCTTTTATTGGTGACGCTATATTGGAAAATCTACTTTCATCCCCCAACAGCACAAGATATACAATATACTAACAAAGTGAATACAATATACCAACACGATTGTGTTGTAGTAATACTAATGAAAGGAGCTAATCAGAAAAGAGAAAGAGAACAATAAGTAACAAGCAGAGAACAGCAGTGGAGAGTAATAGGTAGTGCTATCGCCGAGAAACAATAGTACACAATACAGGAGCATGATCAGTACTGTGACTATCACGCTCATACTGAGGATTAATCAAATGGCGATCTTCAGTATGATAGTCAGTAACTTCTGCAGTGCTAGTATGAAAATGGGGGTTAAAATCTTGAGACAGCAAAATATAATCGAGTACGTTGCCTTGAGTGCCATAATAATGGGTCGCCTGTCTTTGAGAAGTTAACGAATTTGCGGCTGAAATAGTCTCAACATTCATCTCTCCTTCTCTTTGACAATACAGTTGATAGGCATCGGATAGAGGATAGCTTGCTAACTCTCCCGCTCCCTCTTTTTCAAATCGTAACTCCTGAGTCAATAACAAAGACAAAGGTTGATGGCTCAACGAATCATTAAAGTCGCCCAGTAATATCATCGCATTTTGGGTTTCAATTCGCCGCTGCATCATTGTATGAAATAACAAGGTCGCTTCACTACCCCTTTGAATCCCTGATGCCCATTGACCAAGAACATTACGCCCAAGCAATTCACCAAAGTTAGCTTTGCCATTACTCTTTACATTCATGCTTTGCGCTGGCGGCAATTCATCTAATGATGCTCTTTTGGATTTAAGGTGTACGACATAGATATCGCAGTGGCCAATGTCTGGCAACACAACGGTGGCTCTTAGAGGCTTACGGCTGTATTTAAAAGAATTTTCTAGACCCAGAGCTTTGGCATAATCACTATCGACATCAATAGCCTGCACCTGCTCAAAAGGATATTTCGAAGCAATTGCAACCACCGGGTCACGGCAGATAAAATCATCAACAATACTCGGTTGATCGACAACGGCAAAATGCTCAAGCCCGGCTTCGCGAGCCTGAGTCGCTAAAGCCTCTGCAGAGAAAGCTTCTTGAAAGCCAATAATATCAGGCTGATTTTCAGCAAGGAAATTGGCTAACCAACGCTGTTTCTTAGCCCACTGTTCATCACTATAGATATTCTCAAAATCATAGTAGGCAAGCGGCGGTTCGATATAATTGAACAAGTTGAAACTCGCCACTTTAGCTTGAAACGTTGTTGTTTCATTTTGCTGCGTATTGTCCAACGAACGTTCCCTCAAAGGATTTAGTGGCTAACAGGTTTATCACCTTTTAGCTTGAGAAATAGTTGCATCATTATCACTGCCATTGCCCCAGCAATAACGCCAAAAATAGAGTTTAAAATACTCGGTGTAACAAATGATAATACAGGGCCAACAACCGATACGCTTTCAATATAAATGGCAGCTTGGCTTATGCGATCGCTAACCCAGTGCAAGCCGTGAGTTAAAATTCCACCACCAACCATAAACATGGCGATAGTACCGACTACAGATAACGTTTTCATTAAATAGGGCGCAGAGTTGAGTAACATGAAGCCAAACCGTCGCTTAAAGCGGCTAGCTAAGCTTTCCCCCTGTCGCTGGCTTAAATACAGACCAGCATCGTCAATTTTCACAATCCCCGCCACCAAACCATATACGCCTATCGTCATAACGATAGCAATCACGCTTAGGGTGAAAAACTGAGTGGTTAGGCTTTTGTCCGCAACAATCCCCAAAGTAATCGCAATAATCTCAGCAGAGAGGACAAAGTCAGTTCTAATAGCTCCCTTTACTTTACGCTGCTCATACTCCTTAAGATCGCCAATCACCTCTTCAGGTAACGCTTGTGTAGCGGTTTGATCTTGCCGTTTTACTTGGTAACTATGATAGATTTTCTCGAAGCCTTCATAGCAAAGGAATAAACCGCCAAACATCAACAACGGCGTTACGGCCCAAGGAATAAATGCGCTAATGAGCATAGCTGCTGGGACTAAGATGCACTTATTCTTAAACGAACCCACTGCCACAGCCCAAACAACAGGCAGCTCTCTATCAGCTGAAACACCAGTAACCTGTTGGGCATTAAGTGCTAAATCATCTCCTAACACCCCTGCGGTTTTACGCGCGGCGATTTTACTCATCGCAGCTACATCATCCAAAATGGTGGCAATATCATCTAACAAGGTTAATAAGCTCGCCCCTGCCATAGTAACTCCTTTAATTGATTGATACTGCGTTTAAAGCATGTCGCAGCACTTAAAATCCTTCTTAACCTTTATGCCCCTGACTATCTATTTTAATGTGGATTTGTCTTTGTAGGGGATAGCAATTATTACAACACTTCGCTTACGAGCCACTATCATTAAAAGTATATAGCTTGAATTCAAACCTCTTAAAGCTGTTTTAAAAGCAGTCGTTTAACAGTAAGTGGCTATTGAAAAAAGCTAAGTCAGTGGCAAGCTAATCACGATATGCAGAGCTTGTCACTTTAAAACAAAAATTCAGGCACGCTTCGGCCGTTTAAAGCGTATACTAGCGCCAATATTTTTAAAACTCGCCTTTAAAAAGGATTTCGTTATGACTCAAGATGAAATGAAAAAAGCCGCTGGTTGGGCTGCACTACAATATGTTGAAAAAGATAGCATTGTTGGTGTAGGAACTGGCTCAACCGTGAATCACTTTATTGATGCCCTTGCGACAATGAAAGCTGATATCGACGGCGCCGTATCAAGCTCTGAAGCATCTACCGAGAAAATGAAAGCACTTGGTATCCCTGTTTATGATCTTAACAGTGTAGATGAACTGTCGGTTTATGTTGATGGCGCAGATGAGATCAACGGCCATATGGATATGATCAAGGGCGGCGGTGCAGCACTAACTCGCGAAAAAATTGTCGCTGCAGTGGCTGATAAGTTTATCTGTATCGTTGATAACACTAAGCAGGTCGACATTCTAGGCGAGTTCCCACTTCCTGTTGAAGTTATTCCAATGGCGCGTTCATACGTGGCGCGTCAACTGGTTAAGCTTGGTGGGGATCCTGTGTACCGTGAAGGTGTGGTAACAGATAACGGCAATATCATCTTAGATGTTTACAACATGAAGATCATGAACCCGAAAGAGCTTGAAGAGCAGATCAATGGCATTGTTGGTGTGGTCACCAATGGCTTATTTGCCATGCGCGGCGCAGACGTACTATTAGTTGGTACGCCAGAAGGTGTTAAGACAGTAAAGTAATTTATCGCTAGCTCATTATCAGCGAACGTAAAAAAGCCACAGACTTTTCAGTCTGTGGCTTTTAGTTTCTAACCGAGCTAAAAATCATTCGACTTGCGCGGTTTCACTGTTATTCTCAAGCTCACCTTCAGCTTTGTCGATATTCAACTCTGCTAAGTTTGCAGCGATATCTTCAGCAGCTGTTTCAGCATTGATATCTTCATCAATCTTTAAGATTTTTCCATCTTCGCCAATGTAAAAAGTCACCCGACTCGCAACCCGAACAAAGTTAAGCACATCATAAGCTTTAGCAGTTTCTTTGGTTGGATCGCTTAACATAGGAAAGTCAGCTTTTTGCTCTTTGGCAAACGCTTGGTTATCTTCTAGCTCGTCAACACTGGCCATCATATAGACCGCATTGTACTCGCGAATAAGATGCCCTTTTTGCACCAGAGATTTACATTCAAGCGTGCAGCCATGAGTATTAGCCATTGGGTACCAGGCCAACACCAAGGTTTGCTTACCTTTGTAATCACTTAACTGGTAAAAGTGACCGTCAGTTGCTTGTAACTTGAAATTGGGTGCCGTATCGCCAACCTTTAAATCGGTTGCAGTAGCCGCAAGCGGCAGTACTAGCGCTGCGGCTAAAAGTATCTTTGATAATTGTTTGATCATAGTTTCCACCTAATATTCCCTGTGTCGCCTGTCATTGTTATAGCACTTATTACACCTGACAAATATACGTATAACAATCTAAAAAGATCACCTGCAGTTGAGAAGCCTTTTAAGATAAGCACTCAAACGCTAAATCGTAAGCCTTGCCTAAATCAACGGTCTTTGGACGACAGGACTTCAATTCACTATGTTTCTTATCAGACGCTCGTAATGTCGCCGGGTGAATAAAATCAATCTCAACACTACAACTAGCCAGCATCGCACCTTCCATTAAAAATGTGCCTGCGCCACCAGCCCCTTGTCCTGTGGTGGCACGCCTATTCAATACGACTTTGTTAACGCCATTGCTAGCAATATGTGTGTTAACTTGTTCGATGAAAGTGACAACATCAGTTTGGGTTGGATTTTTAAGCAAGCTGAACTTTGTCACTTTAGGCGCAACTAAATTGTGACTCGCACGCTCCCCCGCTAATATTACTATTCTGACTTCGTTCGCTTTTAAGAAAAGCCCTGCAATAATCACTTTATCTCTCCTAAACTGGCTCTGAAAATAAAAACGCCAGCTATCATGAACTGGCGTTTTGTCGACATACTGTCTCGGGATATTAAATTTTACTTAGTCGCTCTGGAGTTCACCGCTGAATCGATCGTTACACCTTTATCATCAACATCAAGCGCTACCTTAACGCGCATATCGTAATCTTTCATCGATTTGAACTCTTCAGGAACCGGTTCGCCAGTGAGTTCGATAAAGGTCAGTAATGGCGCAAACATCTTCATATAGTCCACTGACATTGCCAACAAGCCATTATTAACGACAGCTTCGCTACTCAATTTATCGGCGACTGCTTCACCTTTATCACCAAAGAACAACACCAAATGATTGCCTTTAACTGCCATTTTAGCGGTTATATTCATCTCTGGCGGCATAGGTAATACATCGTTTAGTACCACAGCACTGCCGTCAGTTGGTAATTGAATATTTGCCAATTCAGGTGCGAATGGCTTAACCATATTAAATAACATCGTAGGGTTATCAGCCGACAGGGTGACTACAGCATCTAAGCTTTCAATCTCTGGAGCATCAACATCATCACTGATTTTGTAGTCAATAACTGACAGACCAACACCCTTAACACCATTAGCCATACCGGTCATCATGCCAAGCATTGCTGGGCTTTGCTGACTCATCTGTGCTTGCATCTCTTGCAGCGGTGCACACTGATATTGCGGCGTTAGCATGTCGTCCCAAATAGCTTGTAGCGATGGCACCATTTGGTTAACGTCGATCCCCAACCCAAAACTAAACACGCTATTATTGATATCTTGTACATAAGCGGGAATATAACCGCGCATCTTTTGGTATGCATCGAGCATCAGCTGGTTGTTGCTCTCAATTACGACTCGATAGTTCAATGAGCTTTCAGCATTACTGATTTCAAGTTGGTCATAACCCGCAACGGTGCGAGGCCAATTGGCTGCAATTGAGGAAAACTCTTGATTACAGGTAGCCGTTCTAAGCTCGGCAAATGGATCTTCATTCGCCATGGCTAATAGTTTCGTCAGTTGGCGAGCCAGCTGATTACCGTCGGTACTGGTAAGTGCAGTAACTATCTCTTGATGGTTGATATAGCTAATACCGTCATCAGTGAATCCATGCTTTGCAATGATATCTTCGATGATCTTTGCATCAACAATAGAGCGCTCAACAGGCGTAACTCCAAGTGCAGTTTCAAGCAGGGCCGCTTCACTAAACGAGGTATCTATGGTCATGGTTAACATTGAATTATTAACTGCAACCACCAAGTTTATCTGTTCCTCATCTGTCGCTTCTGTCAGCGGGTAGCTACGATAGTTAACCCCTTTCAGTTGACCTGCGACATGGGCTAAACCACTTTCGCCTTCTGCTTTATCCAGCAGCGCCCATATAGCATCAGCATTAGCCACTTCGATTTTAAGTACCGGTAATGCACCCAAGGTGTAAAAGTAGCTGCGAATATTTTCAGCTAGGCCAAAGGTATTAATAAACGTATCGCCATCTTGCATTGCCGCTAAGTAGGACTTAGTTAAGCTTAAGAAAAACTTCGCCCGAGGATCTTCTTCAGCTTCCCATTCGTCCAACGTGTTTGCGCCAGATTGCTTATAGGCATCAGATAAAGAGTTAATATAAGACTTAATAGGGAAAGGCTGTAACTGGCCCGAAAATATCGGTGTATCTGCTGGAATGTATGCCATGACGGCGTTATCGCTAGCAGAGACATCTGCAGCTTGTTGACTGTACCAATATCCACCCGCACCTACAGCGACTATCGCAGCAGCAACTAACATCTTATTCATTTAAAAACTCCATTTAATGATTCCATCAATCTACATCTTTTATGCGATTGCTCTATCTTGCCACCATTGCGCAAAAGTCATCAAGCAACGATAGTCTAATAAAATTATCGGTTTATAGTACAGCATTACACGGCGAATTCTATCAACTAGCCGTTTAACTCAACACTAATTTACAGCTGGCTGCGACCAAGTTTACTTCTCGTTTATTATACCAATTGCATTAAAGGTTTGACCATTCTGCGGGAATTCAAAACGCTGCAGGCAAGTAGTGGGATTTGAGC
>NZ_JBFRMK010000296.1:0-5188 GCF_041470405.1 Shewanella sp. 10N.286.45.A1 | reverse complement strand
TATCGCCTTCACTGTATTCAGTGATAACTAAATCAGCACTTGCCGTAGTAGAAAAAGCGCCCAAAACCATAGCAGTAGCCGCAGCAACTGCATTCATTTTAATTCTCATAATCGTATCTCTTTTGAATCCTTGATGGGAAGCACACTGCCCGCGGGCTGTGCGCTTCATTATCGAGATCAACGCTTACTTGCGAAGACGACGGCGTATAGCTGCTAGTCCGAACAGGGATAACAAGCTGATGAAGCCGGCACTACCCGCACTACCGTCACCGCCAGTGTTGTCCGTTTCTTCTTCAACAATGTCAGCAATCAAAGAGTCACGGCTAGATACCTTCGCTTTGAAAGTTTGCTTAGACCCTTCCACAATTTGGCCATCACGCTGCAGGCTTACGCTAACGTTGTAGATAGCTGATGGCGCACCGAAGACTTCGAAATTAACTAAAGCTGTTGCGTCATTAGAAAGAACCACATTAGGCAATACCATTTGGCTCAAATCTAAGCGCTCTTCATCATTTGCAGGAGTCATATTGACGGTCGCTACATCGCCAACTTGAGCAGTAACACCCGTTGGGATCTGATAAGGAACCTTGATTAACTTTCTCAGTTTTGGCAGGTTCAGAGGCACGTTTGCATCCGCATCGCCAGGCTTATAGCTAAGAGTGATTAGCGCAGGATCGTGATCCGACGCACGATAGATGTCCTCTTTATAGAACTTATGCGTTCCAGTACCGTCGATGGTACCTTTGAAGCGGTTCTGGTAGTCATACAAACCAGTTTCTGCTGCATTAACATGCCAGTCAGTGGCATCAATCACGCGATCTTTTAGAGATGGTGAGATCAAGATGTGATCAAGCGAGCCTATTTCGTCACTGAAAGAGTAACTCCAAGGCGTCTTACCCTTCTCTTTGAACTTTTCACCAACGATATCGATGTAGCCATAAGTCTTAGTGATGGTGGCTGCAGAGCCATCTTCATTAAACTGAGGCTTAGGTCCAAGGAAAGTGTGGCTAGCGGTAACGATCGTCTTGTTGCGTGGGTTCTCAGTAAGAACGAGTACAGGATCTTCTTTACCATAGGCGTTCAAATCACCAAGGATAATCTTATCCCCAAGAACGTCTTCCATCTCTTCACCTAAGTGCACAGCACCGGCTACGCGGAACTCAGCACAAGAACCTTGGTAGTCCAAATCTGGCGCTGTACGGTTGTTCCAAGTGGTAGCATTGCCAAACTCGACACCTTGCCACTCTTCATAACAAGTAGAGCCTTTCGATTTAAGGTGATTAACCGCTAAGGTCAAACGCTTACCGGTTTGATTAACGATAAAGGTGACCACTAATGCATCACGATGGTAGTTCTGACCGTTCTCTAGAATTTCATCGTTTTGATCTTTAACCACTTCACCAAGATCGTTGACTGTGATTGGTGCTTTTTGCTGCGGCATTGGGATAACGCGAGTGCGCTCAATGCTCATCTTGCTCGGGCGATAAATAATACCTGTTGCAATAGCATCAGAGCCAATGGCGTCGAGGTTATCCAGCATTTGATTGCCGTTATTATCAAAACCAACAAACACATAACGGTTTTCTGTTGAGTTAGGTCCATTATAATCTTGGGCATATTCATCTACATACTGAATATTGACCTGATTTACAATTTCAGCTATCGCGCTGCCATCACCAAAACCATTGTTTTCAATCTCCATCAGCGCCATAACATCAGCATCTTGCGCACGAATGATTTCTACCAGTTTGGTTCTTTGGTTAATGTATTCGTCGTAGCTCTCTGCACCTCGGCTTTGACCAAAGTTATTGTTATCGCCACCGAAAGGAGAGTTAAAGAAGTTGAACAGATTCTGACTGGCAACACGGATAGCAAAATCATTTTCTGCCACAGTGTCATCTAGATCAGGTTTATCAGTACGCGGTAAGTTGTGAATAAAGTTATCGCTGGTTAACTGGTTAGTTATAGTCAGGCTGTAGTCCTGATCGTACTTATCAGTGCCTGGAATTAACTCAGTTTCATATTGACTGATCACACCTTGCGCATTAACGAGGCTATCGTCGATACGGATGTAGTTGGTGTGTGGGTCACTGTTAAACCCAGCGTAATAAGGTAGCTCGATGCCATCGGACTTCGTAGCACTCTCAATAACTAAACGATAGTCATTGTTTTGCTCATAGGCTGCCTTAGACTCAGGACTTCCGGCAACATGCAAATGGTTAGGCTGTAAGTTAGGACGCTTATATGCCGCTACCATATTGTTGCGGTTGTGCCCTTTGCTACTTGAAAGGTAGTTGTAGCTAAAGCTGCGAGTAATACGTAAATCTTGCTCGCCATCAGTCTGAGGATCTAGATCCGTAGGCAAGTTAACCAACATACCTTCGTAACGTTCTAACGTTTTATCGAAAGAACCATTGTCAGAACTAATTACCTCAATATCGGTAGGCATAGTTACGATGTTAGTATCAGTAACATTCCAGCTAAATGCAGTATCAGCGGCCAGTTGTGTCTGACCTTGGTATTCAGCCACTTTACTACCGATACAAACAGTTTGGCCAACCTTCAGATCACCCGCCGCACTCGAACTAACGAAGATGCCATCGGAAGTCTCTGGGTCATTGTCAGAGGCTATATTTCTAAGGTAGAAGCCCTCATTCGGGATAGACACTTTAGCTGAAACGATACCTTTAACAGCTACTTTTTCAGCTGATTCGGTTTCGCCAGCAGCGATTAAAGGCGAGGTAAAACCTGACCCTTGAACTTCACTAGGTGACTTAATTTCACTCTTATCCGTTGGACAAGTGAAGATGTCCATGATGTCATCGGCATCAGCAGCGGGGAGCTCTGATTTACCTAGATCATCAAATCTCATTGGTAAGATGTTCTGCCACTTAGTAGCATCGAAGGTACCAGATTGAGCAGGGTTGCTACCATCAGCATCTTTCTTACGACGCAGAGTCGTGTTCGGTGCCCACTTACTATTGTCGTTCACAGCGCCAACACGATCGATAACGGTATCGCCATTTTTCAGGAAAAAGCCATCGTCGCTAGTCATGAATAGGTTGTTATATTTATTGCTGCTGTCATAAGTGGAGATCACAACAGTGCCACCTTGAGTCTCAATCGCATTGCGAAACTCTTCGGTAGCTCGACTGTTGACAAGCACAAGAGATTCACCAGCTGCAATCGTGTGGCCAGTCAATAACGGCTTAGCATCTGCGTTAAGCAACTCATTGTCGTACTTACCGCTTGAGCGTTGGAAAGCTGTAATGTCAGCAGTAAAAGTAAACGCATCTGAACCTGTGTTAGTGATCTCAATAGATCCCACATTAGCATCAGAACTTTGGGTCATTTCGGTGATCAGCAGGTCTTCAACGCCAGCGAAGGCGCCCATGCTGATGGTGCTGGCAATGGCCAGCGATAGGAAACTTTTCTTCATAGTAAACTCTATAAAAGTTGAATTCGATTAGGACTAAAAGTACATACGCACGTAAGCGTAGCCAGCTTCAGGGGCTTCCCCGACTCGGCCTTCTAGTGACACCACAATGTCGCGAGCTGGGCGATAGTTGAAGCCTAGGCTGGCCCATCGACGCTCTTTTCCGTACTCAGGAGGTAGGTCAGAGTAGTCATAGTTCGGGCTGATAAGATCCCAACCTTCGTACTCTTCGTGGTTTACGGAACTAATGATTTCCCAATGTTCATTCAGGTCATACTTGGCACTTACCGTTAATCCCTGGTTGCGGAAGGTCTGGTAATCTAGGTGTATGTCACCGCTCTTACGTGTAGATAAATCTTCATCTTCTATAAAGCCATTTAGACCAATAGAGAGTTCAGGCATCAATTTAAGACGCACGCCCAAACCGATCTGTTCCTGCTCACCATATTTGCTGACGCCATTAGAGCCGCCGCGAGTTTCTAGGCCAACTACAACAGACAGCAGATCAGTCATCCAGCCTACATAGCCGTTAATGATGTCACCTTGTAGTGCACCACTTTTGTGCTCACCGTTGTATGAGTATGAAACGCCGGTAACAAGGTGCTCGAACTTAGCTTGGTACTTAACAGTATTTTCTTGGTCACCGGCTTCGCCGGTTTCGATGGACTTATTGAATGTGAAGTCACCAAAGTGGTCGTAATCGTCAAAGGCGGTATCGGTCAAGCCAAGCTCTACCCACTGCTGATCAGTTAAGCGGTAACCGACGTATAATTTGTCGATAGCTAATTCAAATTCACCGTCTCCGCCTAGCCAGTTACGGCGTTGGTAGTCAAGTTCAAGACGATAAGTGAATTTTTCACGTTGACCCGATACGCCCATAGTCGCAAAGCTATCATCTACATAGCCTTTGGTATCGTAGAATTCATCGTGGTTATAATCTGCATGGGTATCAAAATGCCCACCTACACCCACTTCGCCATATAAGCGAACATGGTCGCCTTGACTGTCACCATCTAGTATTACAGCGTTCACTGAACCGGCGCTAAGCATAGCGACGATAGCGATTGCAATTGTTGATTTGTTTAACATTGCTGTTACTTCCGATTAGTAATTTGTCAGCCTTTATTGAAGGCCAAACTCAAAATTAGAATTTATTAGTCGTACCTTAAGCTGCTAGCTGCTCAGGTAGTTGGAGGATTCGATGGTGAAATCGAAGGCAAAATCGCCGATTTTCTTATTACATACTTCATACATTCAACCCCATTTTATAATAATGCCGCTATTTTCTATTAACGTGCGTAGCGATTGTTGCAGAGTTCTGCAACAAAAAAAAGGAGGTTACGTCACATTTGATTACAGTAACTAATTGTAATACAAGGATAAATGACCGATATAGAGAACAATCGTTAAGAGGAGGTGCCAAACAAACACTTAAATCAAGAGGTTAACAGAGAACAGCGATGAAGCATATTGAGGTGGAAACGTGCATTTTTTTGACTAAAATAAATTGCTTTTTTAGTTATTTGATCTAGCCAAGTGGTAACTTGCCTTTTAAATGACTAGCTCTTGTCATTTTTAGCAAGTCAATATCACATCAAATATGCCTATTTGAAACAATAGAAAATGGAATTAAAAAGCTTGAGTGCTTCCTAATTTAGGATAATGTTAATAGAAAACAGCAAAACGTTGCTTGCTAAGAACAGAAGTCTTATTTGGTATGGAACAACATAGACCATTTATACCAATCAGTAT
>NZ_JBFRMK010000295.1:0-4957 GCF_041470405.1 Shewanella sp. 10N.286.45.A1 | reverse complement strand
ACTACTTGCCTACAGCGCTTTGAATTCCCGCTGAATGGTCAAACTTTTAATGCAATTGGTATCAGGTATCCGGCTCCGCTCTCGATAGTTGCTCCTGCATTACTCTACCTTCGACCATCCTTGGTCTCGTACCTCCTAAATCAATAAAAAAACTCAGTTACACATGATATAAAGTCGTGATATAAAGCTAATGAAGTGTAAGTAAACATTTTGACTCAGGGACAGAGTATCAAGCCAAATAGCTTACCCACTTTTATTGATAAGCGACTTTACGCTTAAGCAAAGTCGTATGTTCGAGGCCACAAAATATCATCAGCGGCTATAAAATTGAGCCGCGCTCTAGTGTAAACAGTTGCAACAAATAAGCAGATTTCGGCTTAATTACAATGGCTAACTTTCGGAATACAGCAAACCATGTCCAATCCAGTTCAACGCGCTAATAAACTCTTTGTTCAAACCTTCGGCACGCAAGCTGACGCGCTCTATTTTGCACCTGGAAGAGTCAATTTAATCGGTGAGCACACTGACTATAATGATGGTTTTGTGCTGCCAGCAGCCATCAATTTTCATACTATTATTGCGGTTAAGCGTCGTGACGACACACAGTTTCGTGCAGTGTCCGATGCCTTTCCTGGCGAAATGAAACAGTGGGCTTTTGGCCAGGAAGGTCAAACACCACAAACACCTGAATGGATCGACTACCTTAAAGGGTTTAGCTCAGCCATGGCGACTGCTGGCTTGTCGCCAAAAGGGATTGATCTCGCGATAGTCAGTAATGTACCGCTAGGTGCAGGGCTTTCCTCTTCAGCAGCACTTGAGATTGCTTTTGGCACTGCTGTCAACGATGCCAGCCAAATAAAGTTATCTCCATTAGCCATCGCCCAACTTGCCCAGCGCGGCGAAAACCAATATGTTGGCAGCGCCTGTGGCATTATGGATCAAATGATTAGCGCCCTTGGGCAACGGGATCATGCCTTACTCATTGACTGCCTAGATCTCGATAGCGAAGCCATTAGTATTCCAGAGAATTTGAGCCTAATTATTATCAACTCGAATGTTAAACGCGGCTTAGTTGAGTCAGAGTACAATTTAAGACGTGAGCAGTGCGAACAGGTGGCAGAGCATTTTCAATTAGACTCTCTACGCCATCTTGAACTCAATGCTCTAGAAGCAGCAAAAGATGAATTGAGTGACGTTTGCTATCGACGTGCTAAACATGTCATTACTGAAAACCGTCGTACTCAAAATGCAGCTTGGGCACTAGAATCAGGCAATATCAATCAGTTAAGCAGCTTAATGGCTGAGTCCCACCTATCAATGCGCGATGATTTTGAAATTACCGTGCCAGAGATTGATTACTTAGTCGAGATTATCGCTGATGTTATTGGAGATAAAGGCGGCGTAAGAATGACGGGTGGCGGCTTTGGTGGCTGCGTGGTTGCATTGGTTGATCATGAGCTAACCGATGCCGTTGTTGAAGCCGTAGAACAGCAGTATCGACATAAAACTGGCATAGAAGCTTCCCTATATTTATGCTCAGCTTCCGATGGTGCTAAAAGGATCGATAGTTAAAACAACCATTAGAATACGTATTCATCTCGCTAAATCAAAATGCTAGCGCCAGAATAATACCCAACAATGTTTCGCTAATAACAAGGAAGAACCATGGTACGTTTTCGCCCGCAAGACCCTTGGAACGATCCCCGTGGTGGTCAGATTGAACGGGTGATAATAGACAATGGCACCATAGCAATGGAGGTGCTCAGCTTAGGCGGCATTATCCGCTCGCTTTGGACACCCGATAGAGATGGTGAACGAGCCAATATCGTACTGGGTTGTGACAGTGCCAGCGACTATTTGGCGCAAGATGCCCACCTAGGTGCTATTGCAGGACGTTTTGCTAACCGAATTGCCAACGGCACATTCACCGCAGATGGAAAAGCCTATCCATTAAGTATCAACCAAGCGAGTAATTGCCTGCACGGCGGTGAGGATGGCTTTAATCGCAAACGTTGGAACTTAGGACCATTGCCCGATGGCGTGCGCTTAAGCTTAGTCAGCGCCGATGGTGACATGGGGTTTCCAGGAAAATGTACCGTGCAACTTGATTATCGCCTAGTGGGTAATAATCTCTATATTGAAATGCTAGCAAGCACAGATAAAACCTGCCCAATCAGCCTAACCCAACATAGTTATTTCAATCTTGATGGTAGTGATTCAAGCTTACAACACGCGCTACAAGTAGACTCAACACAATACCTTTCGATGAATGATGTTGGCGTACCCACTAAAGCCACTCAAACCCAAAACAGCGCACTTGATATGCAACAGCCCACGCTATTGCAGTCATTGATAGGTGCAGAGGAGTTAGCCTCTACCTCAGGAATAGATCACTGCTATTTAATGCCTCAGAGCGATCCGCAATTACAGCGGTTTGGACGCTTGAGTTCAGCGAAAAGTGGACGAGGTATGACGCTATATACCAACCAACCTAGCGTACAAGTCTACGGTGCTAATCATTTGCAAGGCACAATCGGTAAAGGTCAGCAATCTTTGTGTCAATATCAAGCTGTTTGCCTTGAGCCTCAGCAGGTACCTGATGCACCGAATCAGCCCACATTTGCTGGCGATGCCTTAATCAAACCAGGCGTTCTTTATCATCATATCAGTCGCTATCAATTTGATAATGAAGCATAAAAACAGCGCGTAAGCGCTGTTTTTCCCGAGCTATTCTTTATTAATCGTCTAAGTCGTCATTTGACCAGCCACGATTAAAGTCATCGTCATCAGCTGATTCAACCTCTAGCTCAGAGTCTTCTTCAGTTTCCATGATCGGTTCAGGTTCTGCTTTCGGCTTCTTAGCCAAACTTGCAGCCTTTGGGTTGTTGGCTTCAACCCAGCCCGAGTGTTTCTCCATAAATGCTTCTCGAGCCAACTCCCATGCAGCACCATAATTGGCTTCTGCGACAGCTAAATCTTCATTGCTAAGCTCATGCAAATGAGGTTTAACTATCTCTTCAGCATATTCAATTATGACGTCACGGGTAGTGTTATAAAAATATACTCTACCTGCAGGTGCTTCAGGAAACTGCTTATCGTAAATGATAACTGTATTACCACGTGAGCTTCTATGCTCACCGTACCAAACAGATTTTTTAGACGTGTCATACATATATGCTAATGCCCTTAAAAATCAACACATACTAATCAATGTAAAGTAAACAAGATGCTCATTTACTTCGGTTTCCCCAATCATTTCAGCTTGGGTTTTCGGCCATATTCTTACAGTTTTCGGGTCAATTTCAATGACCAAGTTCATATAATTCATATGAATTGAACGAAATTTTTTCAACTCAATTACGCTAATATCGAATTTAGTTCAAAGCCGTCGTTATTCAAGTTTTTATTGGTGAATAAATTGTAACAACGGCAAGATTTAACAATAAATAGTAATTTATCAGAAAGTTAAGATGTCGAATAAATGTATCACTCTAATGCTAGGCATTAACGCATGGTGCTCGACTAACATGACAAAACGATGTCAGCTTAAAATATTGCTTTACTGTTACCGCATAGTGTCTATGCCAATCACAGCGGGCTGGCGAAAAGACTCCGTATTGAAAGCTAATATTTGCTACAATCTAACGCCATTCAGCAACCAATAGTGCTTGCCAGACAATTTTGAAACTTAAGTTATTCGCTCTTTTATGTTTAAGCTTCCAGGTTCAACCAGCAACTGAACAGGTAGTCATTGCATCCGATATTTGGTGTCCTTACGTCTGCGCAGACAACTCTGGCTACTTCGTAGAACTCACTCAGCAAGCTTTTGACTCAGTAGCTATCAGTACTAAATTCGAAACGATACCGTTCCAAAGAGCTTTGAGATTAGCACAAGCCGATCGAATTCATGCCGTTCTTGCCGTTTCTTCTGAACATATTGGCAAAGCCAATTTGCAAGATTCTGATTTAATATTAGGCCAGTATGCCAATGACTTTTATGTGCACGTTAATAGCAGTTGGCAGTTCTCATCACTGGTCGATCTCAATAACAAAACCATTGCCAGCATTTTAGGCTACGACTATAGTGATAAACTTAACTCTCTCTTAGTTAAAAGCCCAACCAGCTTTCGCGCTTCAGGTGAGACACCACTAAAAACAAACTTAAATCTGCTGCAAAAAGGGCGTGTTGACGTCTTATACCAATTGCATTAAAAGTTTGATCTAATAGAGGCCACTTGATTAAATGGATTATCAATGCACTCTTCTAATGACTTTAAACTGCTAGCCAAGAAAACTAACAATGCTAAATTAAGAATACGTTACTTATCGTAATATCATTTCACCTTAGGGCAAAGTCGGACTCAAACTGCAGAAATATTGAGTGTCGCAAGAGGAAGCGTGAACAGATGGGTTACTGCCTACCTTTCTAATGGACTTGAAGGGCTTAATCGTCAGCCTAGAGTGGGAAGAGCCTGTCGTTTAACTGAGTCACAGTTAACTGAATTAGGTCAGTTCATTGAAACACATTCAGTTAAAAAAGAGGGTGGCCGCTTAATTGCTGACGATGTCAGACGGTATATTTATAAATAATTTAGCGTTGATTATCAATTACGTAACGTTTATCGCTTATTACACGCCCAAGGGTTTAGCTGGATAACTAGCCGCTCCATGCCCCCTAAACAATCTCAGCAAGCTCTAGACTCTTTTAAAAAGTTCCAACTGGAAACGATCCTTCACATACCAGGCAACCTTCCTCTTGATCGGTTGATGTTTGGTTTCAAGATGAAGCTCGCTTTGGTCAGCAAAACCAAACGACACATATATGGGCTAAAAGGGGGGCAAGAGCTAGGGTTATGAAACAGCAACAATTTGAATACGGCTACCTATTTGGCGCAGTTTGCCCAAGTACCGACCAAACAGAAGCTTTAATTACACCTTTCGTTAATAAAGATACAAT
>NZ_JBFRMK010000294.1:0-426 GCF_041470405.1 Shewanella sp. 10N.286.45.A1 | reverse complement strand
AGCCATGGTTAATGGCCTAAATGATGACCTGCTACTATGCTTGATTTGAGCATTTAACAAGGAGGTTGCATGCCAAGGCCAAGACGAACCCTCATTAGTTTGGAAGATACCGCTTATTATCATTGTTGCAGTCGTGTAGTGCGGCGGGCCTTTCTGTGTGGTAATGACAAATATACAGGTAAGAACTATGATCACCGCCGTGATTGGGTTGAAAAGCAAATATTGAAGCTAACAGAGGTATTTTCGATAGATGTTGCCGCCTATGCTGTGATGAGTAATCACCTTCATCTTGTGCTGCACGTTGACGTAGGACAGGTTAATGCCTGGTCAGATAGAGATGTGGTGTTGCAATGGCATAAGCTATTTAATGGCACAGTGCTAACACAGAAATTTGCCAAGGGCGAAGTGATTGAAGAGTATGCTGTT
>NZ_JBFRMK010000293.1:1214-17484 GCF_041470405.1 Shewanella sp. 10N.286.45.A1 | reverse complement strand
TACTGATTGGTATAAACCAATGCTTGCGATCTTAATGAAGATAACTATACTGTATGCATATACAGTATTTGTTGTGTTGGAATAAACCCAGTCAAATGTGCAGGTGACCCCTTCAAATAAATACGCTTTTATTATCACAAAAGGTGTAGAGATGGGGCATTCAAGTGCAAAGGCATATTCGATACTGCAAGATATAGCGACATCAGAGCAGGTTGGCAGTAAGCCGCTTCTAAAAACTGTTGATGATAATGCGAGTTCATTGAATCAATTGTTGGCGCGGCAAGATATTTGGCGTGGACAGCAGTGGCAACAGCAGCAGTTGGGCTATTCAACAGGTTTCACACTTCTTGATGAACACCTTGCAGATAATGGCTGGCCGCAAGTTGGTGTATGTGAAGTACTGTGTGAAGGGGCCGGCCAAGGTGAACTGAGTATGGTACTCCCTTTGCTCAGTCAACTTATTGGCTATGATTTATCAGCAACAGCAACAGCAACAGCAACTGCGACACAACAGCAAGATGCCATGGTTATGCTGGTGGCGCCACCTCATGTTCCTTCTGCTCAAGCATTATTACAGCAAGGACTCGAATTAGCGCGTTTAATTTGGATTGATACCGAAGAGAGAAAAGAGCGTCTGTGGGCTATTGAACAGGCGCTTTCTAGTGGTTGCGTGCCACTCGTGTTGGCTTGGTTAGACAACTTGTCGACCACTGAGGCGAGACGTTTACAACTAGCAGCAGAGAAGGGGGAGTCGCTATGCATGCTCTATTTGCCAACCCGTTGTGCACAGCAGTCACATCCAGTGACTTTACGTTTAGCGCTGCAGCGACAGCATTTTTCGGCTAGAAGTAACGTTGCCCCCCACAGTGCTCATCATGAGCATGCAGACTCAAGCGTTGCTGCGCCTATGTTAAAATTGGTGCCTAAACAAGCGGCGTCAACCCAATTTTTAAATAGTCATTTAGGTATGAGCGAGGTCAATATTATTAAACGCAGAGGAGGCTGGCCTAGCCCTAGGTTTAGTTTACTCTTGCTACCGCCACATATTAAGGAAAGCCTACTTGGAGTTGATGCTTACCCGATGCAAAATGCTTTACAGGAACAGAGTTGTGATATTGAGTTGCACAGCTGCGAGCAGCTTGTTCATGCACACGATAAAGCAGCTTTTGAGACGTTATCGATGAGCATTGAACAAGGGCTTGCCGATTATAGTGTGGAGTTTAGTCAGCCACTGTTACCGATTACAGCCAGTTATCAGCATGCATTTATCAATGTGACTAGTGCGAGTATCGCCATAACAACGCTGACGACGGCAGCCACAACCACAGCTACAGCCACAACTACAACTACAACTACAGCCATAAGCAGGACAAATACTATTCTTAGCAGACATTGCTCTGAGAATAGGATTAAAGAGCAGACCGGCGCTAATCTTCAACCTGTTTATCAAGCTTCGGTACTGGATGAAGCGTTAGCTTTATCCCTTGAACCTATACGTAGATTAAGCTTGCAAGCTACAAATTCGCTTAAAAGCCCTTTTAGTGAGTGTGCACAGAGCTCCCTCCAACAAGGTGACGAACTTGCCGCTACCTCGTTTTCTAAGATTGGAGATTGTTTACAAGATACACTTGAAGGCACAGCGGCTAGCTCCACTGTTGATTTATGGGTTGAATCCTCTTATAGCTTGTTACCGTCAGCACGCAATCTTGCTCACAAGATCCATTAAAGAGGTCGTTGATTGATATGTTATGGCTGGCCGCCCATTACCCACAATGGGCATTGCAATATTTCTGTTATCGTAATGAGCTTGGGCAAAGCGCTGCAGTATTGCTGTATGAGCCGAAATCACTACAAGTGCTTGCGCTTGATAGTCAGAGTGAGCAGGCTGGCGTGAAATTGGGCATGAGCCTGTCTACTGCACAAAGTCTAATGCCGTCGGCGATGTTAGTAGAATTTGACGCTTCTATTAGTCAACAGGCTTCAGACTGGTTGTGTCAATGGAGCTATGAGTTCAGTGCCAGAGTTGTACCGCTACGCTGCTCATTAAACGTTGAGGTGCAAAAAACACCGAGAACTAAGCTTGATGTCGATGAATTTGTGCCCAATACGCTGCTACTGGAAGTCAGCTCTATGGCACTCATTTTTGATGGTATTGATAAGCTTGTTGAGCAGTACCATCAACGCGCTAAAGCGTTAGGTTTAGAGGTTTCACTTGCGCTAGCCAAGACTCCTTTAGCCGCGCAGCTGCTTGCGTGTGATGCTTCAATGGGCAATCAACAAGCTAAGCTCACTGCTGAAACATTTAGCCCAAATGACTATCTTAATTCCGATAAAACTTTGCAATTGCTTAATCAACTACCAATTGCTTTATTACCCCTGTCAGTTTTTTTAAAACAAAGTTTGCACGATATTGGTATTAAATCTTTTGCATCACTGTCTGCTTTACCTGATAAAGAGCTTGGAAGGCGCTTCGGAGTCAAATTGCTGCAGTTACTGGCTAGAATATCAGGCAGCTTACCTCAACCGTTAAACTATTTTGAGCCAGAAGAAAGCTACCAACAAAAGCTCACCTTACTGTATGAGGTTGAATTAATGCAGGGCATTGTTTTTCCCTTGGGCAGAATGCTCAAAGAGATGGCAAGCTACTTACTGTTACGTCAAAAAGCAATTCAACAACTTAAGTTGAGTCTTATCTATCGCGATAGCGAACGAAGCCAGCTCGATATTATAATTCAGTATCCTTTTTCAGAGCATCGTAGTGACAGCTTATTGAGTCTATGTCGTATGCAACTTGAGCGCATTACTCTGTATCAGCCTGTAGTTGAAATAGTTATTTATGTCGACAAATTTGTGCCGATAGCCGTTGCGCACGACAGTTGGTTTGGACAACCAAAAGAGCTGCAAGGGCAGAGGTCAGAAAAAGCGTTGCGGTTAATGGCTCAGTTGCAAGCAAGGCTTGGCAAAGAAAAAGTCAAAGGGTTACAAGCTAGTTATGCGCACCTGCCAGAGGATAGCTGGAAGGCTACTGAACTGTCAGAAACTGCTAAAGATCAGTCTATAGCAGGCAAGCGACAACAAGTATCGTCTGAAGCAACTGCTAGCTCAAGTGCTGTAAGCGCTGGAGCGTGTCGTCCAAGCTGGCTGTTAACAATGCCAGAGTTGATCGCGATTGAACAAATTGAACTGTTAAAAGGGCCTGAAAGATTACAAACCTTATGGTGGCAAGAGCCGCAAATATGTCGTGACTACTATGTCGCCAGCCATTATCAAGGTGGACTGTGTTGGGTATTTAGAGAGGGGAACCGTTTCTTTTTACATGGCTGGTTTGGCTAATGTACGCCGAATTACATGCTATCTCCAATTATACTTTTCTTAGAGGTGCCTCTCACCCCCATGAGTTGGTTGAGCAAGCTGCTGAGCTTGGTTACCAAGCGATTGCCATTACAGATGAGTGTTCATTTGCTGGGATAGTCAAAGCGCATGAGGCTGCTAAAAAGCATCAAATAAAGCTGCTGGTGGGCACTGAGTTTCGGTTAGCTGAAGGCGTATTTGTATTACTTGCGATTAACCGCAAAGGTTATGGACAGATCAGTGAACTGATCACTTTAAGCCGTCGCCGCGCTGAAAAAGGTGCATATCAATTGCAACTCAGCGAATTGCTGCAGGGCTTAGATAGCATCATGTTGCTATGGCAACCGCCTTCGCTTAAGTCTATCCGCAGCGATCTCGGTGAGCTTTCGACTCAAATTGCCGCTTATCAGTCTAGTGTATTAGCGGTGGGGCAGTCTTTGCAGCTGCATTTCTCTCAGCGTTGTTACTTGCTGATGGAGCGCAGTTTGGTGGCTGGTGAGGCATTAAAAATCCAGCTTTGGACACAAATAGCGATGCAACTGGCTATGCCTTGTGTGGCTGCGGGGAATGTACGTATGCATTGCCAGCAGCGGCAGAGGTTGCAGGATGTTCTTACTTGTATTCGATATGGAACTGAACTGGCTCAAGCCGGTGAGTTGCTGCTGGCCAATGCTGAAACCGCGCTAAAACCGACTGCTACTCTCTATAAGCGTTATCCAAAGGAATGGATTGAGAATAGTTTATTGGTTGCCAAAAGATGTAACTTTAGCTTGGAGGAGCTTAAGTATGAGTATCCAAGTGAGGTGGTTCCGAGTGAACTCTCAGCAAGCGAATACTTGGCCCAGGAGGTGTATAAAGGTGCATTGCGCCGCTTTAATCATCAAGTTCCAGCCAGTGTAACTGCGCAATATAACAAAGAGCTGCTTTTGATTAAAGAGATGCAATATGAGTACTTCTTTTTAACCATCTACGACATTGTTCAATACGCGAAATCACAACAGATTTTGCACCAAGGACGAGGCTCGGCGGCAAACTCAGTTGTCTGTTACTGCTTAGGGATCACTGAGGTTGATCCCACTAAAGTCAATATGTTGTTTGAGCGCTTTGTCTCGAAAGAGCGTAATGAGCCACCCGATATAGACGTTGATTTTGAACATGAACGCCGCGAAGAGATCATCCAGTACATCTATCAAAAATATGGCCGGCACCGTGCAGCACTAGCGGCGACAGTGATAAGTTATCGCTTTAAGAGCGCGCTCGCTGATGTGGGCAAGGCTCTGGGGATCGACAAGCAACATTTAGATCATATGCAGCATAGTATCGATAGGCGTGATACTGAAACTGACTGGTTGATGCAACTGCAGGAAAAGTCATTGGTGCCTAGCGAAGGGATGGGGAAATACCTTTTTCCATTAGTGCAGAGCATTTTGGGTTTTCCAAGACACCTGTCACAGCACGTTGGCGGCTTTATTATCTCCTCTGGCCCGTTAAGTGAGTTAGTGCCAGTTGAAAATGCATCGATGGCTGATAGAACTGTTATTCAGTGGGATAAAGATGATTTAGAGAGCTTAGGCTTGCTTAAAGTTGATGTACTTGCACTGGGTATGCTCACTGCCATTCGTAAGTGTTTTGAACTTATTAGCACGCCCGAACATTGTTTTACGATGGATCAAGTCGAGTGGGAGCAAGCAGCTGTGTATCAGATGCTACAGCGTGGCGATAGTATTGGGGTGTTTCAAGTTGAGTCGAGAGCGCAAACCTCAATGCTGCCTAGGCTTAAACCCAATTGTTATTATGATTTAGTGGTGCAAATAGCCATTGTTCGTCCTGGACCTATTCAGGGGGATATGGTGCACCCTTATTTGAAGCGTAGAGATGGTATCGAAAAAGTGACTTACCCCAGTAAAGAGGTTGAATCAGTATTGTCGCGTACCATGGGAGTGCCTATTTTCCAAGAGCAAGTCATTCAACTCGCCATGGTGGCTGCAGGATTTTCTGGCGGTGAGGCCGATCAGTTGCGGCGAGCGATGGCGAGTTGGAAACGTTCAGGGGAGCTGCAGCAGTTTGAAGCCAAATTATTGCAAGGTATGCAGAGCCGAGGTTACTCGGCAGAATTTTCTAAACAGATCTACCGGCAAATAAGGGGATTTGGAGAGTATGGCTTTCCAGAATCGCATTCAGCAAGTTTTGCATTGCTGGCTTATGTGTCTGCTTATCTGAAGTTTCACCATCCGGCGGCATTTTGCTGCTCGCTACTCAATAGCCAACCTATGGGTTTTTATAGCCCCTCGCAACTGATCCAAGATGTGCAACGTCATGGGGTGGTGGTATTAGCAGTGTGCGTGAACAAGAGCCAGTGGCAACATACATTGGTGACAATAGCAGGCAACCGTACCGCTATCCGTCTCGGTTTTCGTTTAGTAAAAGGTCTAAACAGACAAGCTATCGAGAAGTTGATTGAGCAGCGACCAGAGCAAGGTTTTTCGCACATAGAGCAAATTTATCACTTGGGTATTGCGCGTCATGAACTGGAAATTCTTGCCAGTGCTGATGCGTTCAATGATATTGCCGGTCATCGTCATCAAGTACGCTGGCAATTGTCTGCTTGTCAGCCAAGCTTACCGCTATTTGATGATGTGTTAGAAGAGCTGCCTCAGAAAGGGGCTGATAATCAAGTCGGGTGCACACCTAGCGGAACTAACAAGGTTACAGAACATACTCTGCCCAGCCCAAGTGTTGCCGAGTCTATGCAGGCTGACTACGTCTATACCGGCGTGACATTAGGCCAACATCCCATGAGCTTATTACGGGATACAGCTTGCTTACATCACTGCTTAACTGCAGAGCAATTAGATGAGTGCCGTAGTGGTCAAGTGGTTACTGTGGCAGGACTGGTGGTAGGGCGGCAGCGGCCTGGTACGGCATCTGGTGTTACCTTTATTACCCTAGAAGATGAAACTGGCAATGTGAACTTAATCGTTTGGAGCGCAACGGCAAGGGCGCAAAGAAAGGCGTACCTGGTCGCTAAAATCATGAAGGTGACCGGTGTGTTAGAACGAAAGTCAGGCGTCACCCATGTAGTTGCAGGCAAGTTGGTTGATATTTCTACGGCGTTGAATGAATTAGTGATACCGTCACGAGATTTTCATTAACAACAACCAAGGTAATGATCTACTCATTTAGCAGCGCTCGTATATAATGGTCCAGTCGACTGTAAAAGAGAAAAGCTGTTGCAAATTATTCTGTTAACCCACGAGCGAGAAGTTACCCGCCCAACGAATACCGGGCAGCTTGCCATTAATGTTTATCCTGAACATTGCCATCGTATCGTTTGGGCAAGAACTGCACCGGATGAAACATTATTAAATCTTCTTAAAACAGAAGATTGCGCTTTGTTGTTTCCTGATGAAACCGTAGCAGAACAAGCGGACTTAATTGAAGCTGCCTATACAGAAAACGTTCAAAGCTGTATTGGTAAATCGATGCCGAGTACTTTGGTCATCTTAGATGCTACATGGCAAGAAGCGCGTAAGATGATCCGTCGAAGTCCGTACTTAAAAGAAGCAAGGAAATATGCGTTACCGAGCGCTCAAGACTCTCGATTTACTTTAAGGCGCAACCAAGTTGACGGTGGGCTCTGTACTGTTGAGTGTATAATAGCGCTCTTCAGGCAAGCCAATATGCCACAAGAGGCTGAAGTATTAGCGCTAGAGTTTGAAAAAATATTGATTCAAGCAAAAGGTTAGCAAACAGCTTTATCATCATTTTGATAAAAGCTGTTTATATGAATAGGCATAATGAAGCGTAGCTATATCACCGTTAAATAGATGCACAGAAAGTGACTTATCGCGCCGCCTAATACAAACAGGTGCCATATGGCATGATTGTAAGGAATGCGTTTAGCGACATAAAATATAACCCCTAAGCTATAAAACAGCCCACCAATAATTAATAAGTTAAAGCCTAAAGGCGACATGCCTGCAATCAACTCTTTCATTACTGTCACGCAAAGCCAGCCCATCGCTAGATACAAGACCAAACTGAATACTTTGAAGCGGTTGATAAATAAAGTCTTAAACAGAATACCGCCAACGGCCAATGACCAGATTGCAATTAATACTAAGTCCGCATTCTCATTGCCGGTTTCACTGTTTAAGCTGATCAGCATTAATGGCGTATAGGTACCCGCAATCAGAAGGTAGATCGCACAATGATCTGCTACTTTAAGCTTATGTTTTAAAACAATATCTGTTGCACTATGGTAAAGCGTTGAGCAAAGAAAAAGCAGTATAATACTGGCGCAATAAACAATAACCCCAACCATTTGGACTAAGGTTAAATGCTCGTACCCTTTGATGATACACATGATCAAACCTATGACACCAGCGACTACACCCACTCCATGGCTTAAACTGTTGGCAAGCTCCTCTTTAACGCTATAACTGGCGTTAGTGACCATATTGGCTTTTGGGGGAAGGGTAGACTCTTGACTTGGCATAGGGGAAACGACTTCTGGTTAGACCACGATTATCTGCAGTCTATCAGCTTTAATCATAAAAGCTATTATTTTAGCGTACACGCGTTCGCTTAAATGGTTGTGTATCTTATCTCATTGATATTCATTCGAATTACTCTGTATTTAGTGGTTTTTATCAGATGTTGAACTTTTGTAATAAAGCAGTATCTAATGGTATAAACTGCTATAAAATAAGGATTGTTGCTTTAGTTTGAATTAAAGGGAGTCTGAAATCCATATGTTTTAAACCTCCAAATGTAAGCCGTTAAGTTACTTATCTCGCAGTTTTTTATGGACAAAAAATAAATCATCGGACTAAATTTTGAAGAGATCTGTTATGCCACCTTTTACGGCGTTTAGCGCTAATGGACCAGCGTTAAATGAGCCAAAGTCTAAGCAACGCTATAGCAACATAGAGCCAATCTGCGCAAGTAGAGATCTTGTGAAGGCGGACTGTAAGCCGTTACTGGCGGTTGTTTATGTCAATAAGGTTACAGATGAAGTTGCAGAGATAACAGCGGCAATCAAAAGTACTAAGGATTGTAAACAACCGTTAAACCCTACGCCGCCCTCTACGCATTACCATGCAATTTTTCTACTTTTGGTCGTTATTGCTATGCACGTTCTAATTATCGCAATAATTAACCAGTTTTGGGTTAAACATGAGCTGCACCTGCCTGAACCAACGCCAGTAAAAGTGAGCTCTTATCTTTATGTTGCGCCTAAAAAAGCACAGTTAGAGCCTATTGATGACGAAGCAATAGTAAAAACGACACCAGTTGAAAAAGTACTTGTCGAAAAAACAGCAGTAATAGATGAAAAACCTAAGCCGGATACATCAACGGAAAGCTTACCAGCTAATGCTCGCCAAACAACGGTAACTAGCAATACAGAAAAGAATGAACTAAGCAGTATAGATACAACAGCAAAGACAGCGAGTAAAAACAATCGTTATAGTGCCATGGCTGCCACGCAGTCATATTTACAACGTCAGAATGATGCGGCGTTAGATGCACTTATTGTCGACAAAGCAAACGCATACACAGGCCCTCACTCTTTGAGCATAATGGATGGTGATATGGAGGAGTTGGTGTTTCCTGAAGTGGATAAATACAGCAAAACTCCTACTAACGATCATCGACTCGATCCTAACCGAGTCGTGCGTCAAGGTGATACCTGCTATCGGATTGTAAAGACGCCAACTCAGATAAATCCCTACGCTGAAAATATTGGCTTTCCATTCAACTGTGGTGGCGATAAAGTCAAAAAAGCGATCAATGCAGCTATCTCTGCACGGTTAGAAAAACGGATGATTAACCGAAAAAAGTGATTATCTGATATGATATTTTTTCACTGTAAAATAGCTGTTTAGCGATATTTTTTTTTAATTGCTTTATTTACAAATGGTTAGTTTATAATTTTTGTTCATCTATCAATATTGTTTTATTAGGGACACTAACTTGTGTCTTAACCTGAGATAGGATTATACTGCAGCCTCATCTTGTCGGAGTGCCATATGGCTGAGACCGTTTATTCGGGATCCGTTGAACCTGATCAGGCTAGAACCTGCGAAGGAAACAAGCGAAATTTTTACATGAGTAAGGCTATATTAAAATGGTCACCTGTAATATTTCGGTGGTTAAGTGCATCTTAAATTGGCATAAAAATGCGGTTTAATTTGAGCTTTCAACTTTTACATTCTCAACTCTCCTGGCAAGCAACTTCATTTTTATTATAGTGAGTTTGCTAATGTCTAAACGCCGCGAAACCCGAGCTCAGGCTCAACAATTCATCGATAACTTAAAACCATTACAACACCCTAATTCTGAAAAAGTATATCTGCAAGGCAGTCGCCCAGATCTAAAAGTGGCTATGCGCCAAATCCACCAAGCTGACACATTGCTTGGAGGTGATGAAAGTAACCCTCAATTTGAAGCCAATCCGCCGCTTAAAGTTTATGATTGCGCCGGTGCTTATTCAGATCCAGACGCCAATATTGATGTGCGTAAAGGTTTGGAAAAATTCCGTAATAGCTGGATCATTGAAAGAGATGACACCGAGCAATTGGGCGCTGTTAGCTCAGGCTTTACTCAGCAGCGTCTAGCCGACGACGGCTTGGATCATCTGCGTTTTGAGTCTTTACTGCCTCCTCGCCGTGCAAAGGCAGGTCAGCGAGTGACTCAATTACACTATGCCCGTCAAGGCATCATCACTCCAGAGATGGAGTATATTGCCATTCGCGAAAATATGGCGATGGCGGAAGTGACCGATCCTATTTTGACCCAAAAAGACAAGGGAGAAAGCTTTGGCGCTTCAATCAGCGAACCGATAACCGCTGAGTTTGTTCGCAGCGAAATAGCCCGTGGTCGTGCAATTATTCCACTTAATATTAACCACCCAGAAGCTGAGCCTATGATTATTGGGCGTAACTTCTTGGTTAAAGTGAACGCCAATATCGGTAATTCAGCAGTAACGTCATCTATCGAAGAGGAAGTTGAAAAGCTCGTGTGGTCAACACGTTGGGGGGCTGACACGGTAATGGACTTGTCTACTGGCCGCTATATTCATGAGACCCGTGAGTGGATCATTCGTAACTCACCAGTGCCTATTGGTACCGTCCCTATTTACCAAGCACTCGAGAAAGTGAACGGGGTTGCTGAGGATCTCAATTGGGAAACATTCCGCGATACCTTGATTGAACAAGCCGAGCAGGGCGTTGATTACTTCACTATCCATGCTGGTGTGTTGTTGCGTTATGTGCCAATGACTGCAAAGCGTCTTACCGGCATCGTGTCTCGTGGTGGTTCCATCATGGCTAAGTGGTGTTTGTCACACCACAAAGAAAATTTTCTTTATGAGCACTTTAAAGAGATCTGCGAGATCTGTGCCGCTTATGATGTCTCATTGTCACTCGGTGACGGTATGCGCCCTGGTTCGATTGCAGACGCCAACGATGAAGCGCAGTTTTCTGAGCTGGAAACGCTAGGTGAATTGGTAAAAGTCGCTTGGCAATATGATGTGCAAACCATCATTGAAGGCCCAGGGCATATTCCAATGAATTTAATCAAAGAGAATATGGATAAGCAACTCGATGTGTGTGATGAAGCCCCGTTCTATACGTTAGGCCCACAAACAACAGACATTGCGCCTGGTTATGATCACTTCACTTCAGGGATTGGTGCGGCGATGATCGCTTGGTATGGCTGCGCAATGCTATGTTATGTGACGCCAAAAGAGCATTTAGGCTTACCCAATAAAGAAGATGTTAAGCAGGGCTTAATTGCATATAAGATTGCAGCACACGCAGGCGATGTGGCTAAAGGTCATCCAAGCGCGCAAATACGCGATAATGCTTTATCGAAGGCACGCTTTGAATTTAGATGGGAAGATCAATATAACCTCGGTTTAGATCCCGATACTGCGCGTGCTTATCATGATGAGTCTCTGCCACAAGAGTCAGCTAAAGTGGCTCATTTCTGTTCTATGTGCGGCCCTAAGTTCTGTTCAATGAAAATAACCCAAGAAGTGCGAGATTATGCGGCAGCGCAAGAAAAGCAAGCGTTGGAATCTAGCGGCTTAGAGGTCAAGTCTGCTGCTGAATATAAAGCATACAGTGAACAAGCCACTCCTGCTGGGCTATCTGATAGTGATATTAATAGTGGAATGGCGCAAATGTCAGCCGAATTTAAAGCCAAAGGTGCCGAGCTTTATCATGAAGCGGGTGTTGAACAAAGCTATAAAGAAGCTGCTTTAGAGGATTAAATATGGCGCAGGTTAATACTAACCCAGTGCCAAACTGCAATCGTCCTATCGTGTGGACGATTGCAGGATCTGATAGTGGCGGCGGGGCAGGCATTCAAGCTGATTTGGCGACGATTAATGATTTAGATGCGCATGGCTGCAGTGCTATTACTGCTGTAACAGCGCAAAGCTCTGTCATTGTCGCATCAGTTGAAGCGGTATCTCCACAGATGTTAATCGCACAGCTTGATGTGTTGGCGGCAGATCTTGCGCCTAAGGCAATAAAAATCGGTTTATTGGCGAGCCAACAACAGATCGATTTACTGGCAGGCTGGTTAACAAAAAGTCTATTGCACTGGCAGGAACGTGGATTAGTTGTGCCAGTGATTCTCGACCCTGTGATGGTGGCGACTTGCGGAGATGCACTTACCGGCGCAGAAACGCTCGACTTTACGCCGCTTAAAGGGTTGCTGACATTAATCACCCCTAATGTCACAGAGCTTGCTACATTAGCTGGACGTCAGTTGCTAACAGCGGAGGAGAGTGTTCAGGCTGCTCAAACGTTAGCTGCGCAGCTACAAACATCAGTATTGGCTAAAGGCGGTGATATCGGCCCTAATTGGCATAAAAGCTACTCTCAAGATTTGCTCGTTTGTCATCAAGTCGTTGGCGTATCTAGTATGCATAGTGAGCAAGCTTTTTGGCTCACTTCAGGCAGAGTCAAGACTGAAAATAATCATGGCACCGGCTGTACATTGTCATCGGCAATAGCTGCTGTGATGGCTCACGGCTTTGTGTTAAATGACGCGGTAGTGGTTGCTAAAGCTTATGTTTCTCAAGGATTAGCTCGAAGCTACCAGCCTGGTCGTGGTCCGGGCTGCTTAGCACGCTGTCGTTGGCCAAATGAGCTATCTGCTTATCCATTTATCGAGCAGCTTAGTGAGAAAAAGACCGTTAGTGGTATTAAAAAACGGAGTGTTGGTGCTTTCAAGACTGTAACCGCACCATTGGGAGTCTACCCTGTGGTTGCTGAGCTTGATATGTTGCTGCAACTGCTTAAAGCGGGAGCGAAGACCATTCAGCTGCGGGTTAAGGATCCAACCGATCCGCAACTTGAACAAAAAATAGTGCAGGCTATTGCCTTAGGGCGAGATTATAAGGCTCATGTATATATCAATGATCATTGGCAGCTAGCGATAAAGCACCAGGCATATGGTGTTCACCTCGGCCAAGAAGACCTTGTAGTGAGTAACTTACAGCAGCTAAGCGAAGCTAACATCGCACTGGGTTTATCGAGTCATAGTTACTTTGAGATCTTGTTAGCGATGCAGCATAAACCATCCTATATCGCTTTTGGGCATATTTTTCCGACAACGACGAAGCAGATGCCATCAGCGCCCCAAGGGCTTGATAAATTAGCTCGCTATGTTGACTTGATGCAGGGCGAGCTGCCGATAGTAGCGATTGGCGGTATCGACTCTGATACGCTCACTAAAGTAAAGCTAACGGGTGTGGATGACATTGCCGTCGTGCGTGCTGTCACGCAGGCAACAGATCCAGAGAAAGCTTATCAAGCCTTAGTCAACCAGTGGACCGAGGGAGCTGATAATGACGCTCTCTGATAAGGACTTTTTGCGCTACTCACGGCAAATTCTTTTGCCTGAGGTGGGTGAGCAAGGCCAGAGTACTTTTAATCAATCCCATATATTGATTATTGGTGTTGGGGGCTTAGGCACATTGGCGGCGCATTACCTTGCAGCTGCAGGCATAGGCAAAATAACACTGGTAGATGGCGATGTAGTTGAACAATCGAACCTTCCTAGACAATTACTCTTTTGCAAAGAGGATTTAGGCGCCAATAAAGCACAGGTTGCAGCCACTAAGCTGACGCGTGCTTATGAAGATTGCGAGATCTACAGCTACTGCGAATACCTAAGTGCAGCCAATACTGATGATCTGTTTAGTCGCAAGCATATGGAGTTTGATCTATTACTCGATTGCAGCGACAACTTTGCAGTAAGGCAGCTAGTTAATCAACAAGCTTTAAAGCATGGGATCACTTTAGTGTCAGCATCGGCAGCCAATTTTCAAGGGCAGCTATTGAGTATTAACCAACAGATTGCTCCCGAATCGGGTTGTTATCAGTGTTTATATCCAAGCGATATGAGTGTGAGTCAAACCTGCCAAACGATAGGCGTGTTAGGTCCGATGGTCGGCACGTTAGCCTCAATGCAGGCATTAATGAGCTTGAACCTATTGCTAGAGGCTGAGCTTAGACCGTTATTAGATGAGGTTGCGGACACAGCAAACGCTAGCGGCTCTCAATTACTCGGAAAATTATTCCGCTTTGATGGTGCAAGGTTTGTGTGGCGACAAGCATCGCTTTTACGCGATCCCAACTGCAGTGTCTGCAGCGTTTCACTCTGAAGTTGATTGCTAAACAGTATAAGGAAAATGAGAAATGATTAGCATTTTTTTAAATGATGAAGTGATGAATATTGCTACTGGCTCATCTTTAACTGATGTATTACAGGGTCAAACAATCGCTGAAAATGGTGTGGCTTTAGTACTCAATTCTGAAGTTGTACCTAGAAGTCGATGGCCGCATATCATGTGCCAGCAAGATGACACGCTAGAAGTTTTTTCCGTTGTCGCTGGAGGTTAGTGATGTTGAAAATTGGTGATACTGAGTTTAGCTCTAGACTGTTTACAGGCACGGGTAAATTTGCTGATGAAAAGACGATGCTCGCGGCGATTAGCGCTTCAAGTTCGGAGCTTGTCACACTGGCGGTTAAGCGGCTTGATCTTAAAACGGGCAGCGATAATATTTTAAAGCCACTACAACAGCGTGGGGTAAAGTTACTGCCAAACACAGCTGGTGCTCGCAATGTTAAAGAGGCTGTGTTTGCGGCGCATTTATCTCGAGAGATGCTGGGCACTAATTGGATAAAACTTGAGATCCATCCTGATCCAAAATACCTGATGCCCGATCCTATCGAAACATTGGCCGCTGCACGGATTTTGTGTGAGCAGGGCTATGTGGTGCTGCCCTATGTTCACGCTGATCCCGTCTTGTGTCGACGCTTAGAAGAGGTCGGTTGCGCCGCAGTGATGCCACTAGGAAGCCCTATAGGCTCAAATCAAGGTTTAGCGACAGAGCCATTTTTAAAGATCATCATTGAGCAGTCACAAGTGCCAGTAGTGATTGATGCTGGAATTGGCGCACCATCGCAAGCGACTAGCGCGATGGAACTTGGCGCAGATGCGGTACTGGTCAACACTGCGATTGCGAGCAGTGCCGATCCCGTTGCTATGGGGCGATGCTTTGCCCAGGCCGTAGACACAGGTCGAACAGCATTTATTGCTGGGTTAGGAAGTGTCAGTAAGCAGGCAAATAATACCAGTCCATTAACGGGTTTTCTAAATGTTTAACCGCTTACACACCCAAGCTAGCCAGAAGGTAGCATCATGAGTTTTGTCGATGAGTTTAAAAAGCTGTCGCGTAGTGAATTACAGATCTCTTTGTATTCAACGACTGAAAAGGAGGTAGAGCAGGCACTGCAAAATCCACAAGGCGATTTATCGAGTTTATTGGCACTGCTTTCGCCAGCCGCTGAACCATATTTAGAACAGATGGCGCAGCGTTCTGTAGCACTTACCAGACAACGATTTGGCGCGAGCCTTGGCATGTATATTCCGCTCTATTTATCGAACTTATGTGCCAATGAGTGTGACTACTGTGGCTTCACCATGAGTAATAAAATTAAGCGTAAGACTCTGTCTGAAAAGGAGTTACTTAAAGAGCTCTCTGTGGTCAAGAAAATGGGTTATGACTCGATTCTATTAGTCTCCGGTGAGCATGAAACCAAAGTCGGCGTGGACTATTTTAAACAGATGTTGCCGTTGGTAAAACAACAGTTTAGTCATGTTGCAATAGAGGTACAGCCGCTTGAGCAAACCGATTACCAATCTTTGATTGAAGAGGGGCTCGATGCGGTTATGCTTTATCAAGAAACCTATAATCCAGTAACTTATGCTGAGCACCACACCCGTGGCAAGAAGAAAGATTTTAGTTATCGATTAGAGTCCCCAGAGCGAGTCGCTAGAGCTGGGGTCGATAAGATTGGCTTAGGCGTTTTACTTGGTCTTGATGATTGGCGCTTAGATGCACTGCTAATGGGTCACCATTTAGCCTATTTAGAAAAGCACTTTTGGCGCAGTCGTTATAGCATCTCATTACCGCGTTTACGCCCTTGTACTGGCGGTGTGCCGCCTAAGGTAGAGTTGACCGATAAAGGCTTGGTACAGATGATCTGTGCTTTTAGGTTATTTAACCAACAACTTGAAATTAGTTTGTCTACCCGCGAAAGTCCTGCGCTGCGTGATAATCTGTTCGCACTTGGGGTAACCAATGTCAGTGCTGGTAGTTCAACACAACCTGGTGGTTACGATGAACCTAACTCACAGCTCGATCAGTTTGAAATCAGTGATGAGCGAACCCCGATTGAAGTCGCCACAGCAATGAGTGTTCGAGGCTTAAACCCAGTGTGGAAAGACTGGGAGATGGGCTGGAAGTAAAAGGTAGCTAAAGCTGATCCTAAGATAAATGTGTAGATTATTGTTAGCGGATAAAAAGGGAACAACCATTTCTTTACCAATGCG
>NZ_JBFRMK010000293.1:0-416 GCF_041470405.1 Shewanella sp. 10N.286.45.A1 | reverse complement strand
AATGCAATTGGTATTATAAGCAAGCTTCTGCACCAACTAAGTATCGTGACTATTTAAAAGAGCGTTTGGGTAATGGTGAAGCGACAGTCTTTATTGCCTATAGCGATAATGAACCCGTTGGATTTGTGCTTAATTATCACACGTTTTCTTCTGTTTCATTAGCAAGAGTGATCGTTGTTAACGATCTATTTATCTGTGCATCACATCGGCAGCAAGGTATCGCGAATAAGTTGATTGAAAACGTTATAGAGTTAGCAAAATGTACTCACTCTGTACGAATTGACCTCGGTACCGCTATTGATAATTACGCCGCGCAAGCATTGTATGAAAAGATTGGTTTTATTAAAGATACGGAGTACTTTTCATATAGCCTCCCAGTTGCTTAAATGACTTTAGCCAAGGTGTTTTTTCAATTT
>NZ_JBFRMK010000292.1:0-5218 GCF_041470405.1 Shewanella sp. 10N.286.45.A1 | reverse complement strand
AATTGTCTACAGCCCCTGAGTTCACTATTAGAAAATTGCCGCTGTATTACTGTCTAAAGTAACAAAAAGGCCATTAAAACTGATTTAAATGACCTTTGCTGAATGCTAATACCTTAGCTTGTTTTTACCAACCACATTGACGATTTGCCGTTTTGTTTTGTTCATCTAACCAAACTTGCAATGGCGCAAAGTAATCAAGTACTGCGTTAGCGTCCATCTCTTTGGTACCCGTAACTGCTGCTAGTGCTTCAGGCCAAGGTTTGCTTTGTCCCATTTCGAGCATAGTGTTTAGCTTAGCGCCAGCTTCTTTGTTGCCGTAAATGCTACAACGGTGTACAGGTCCGTTATCGCCAGCAATCTCACATAATGATTTATGGAATTGAAACTGCAGTATATGGGCTAGGAAATAGCGCGTGTAGGGTACATTGCCAGGCACATGATATTTTGCACCTGGATCAAAGTCTGACTCATTACGTGCAATCGGGGCTTTTACACCTTGATATTTTTCACGTAGGTCCCACCAAGCTTGGTTATATTGCTCAGGGGTGATCTCGCCGCTAAATACCTTCCAACGCCACTGATCGATCATTAATCCGAAGGGTAAAAAGGCGACTTTGTCTAATGCTTGCTTTAGCAGCAAGCCGATATCCTTTGAGGCGTCAGGCACTTCGTCAAGTAGACCAATCTGTTTTAAATAGTTTGGTGTAATTGATAATGCAACTGTGTCACCAATGGCTTCATGGAATCCATCATTGGCACTATTTTTAAAGATAAATGGTTGTTCTTTATAGGCGCGTTGATAGAAATTGTGTCCAAGTTCATGATGAATCACGGTAAAATCTTCAGCTGTTTTCTGGATACACATTTTAATGCGAATATCATCTTCGTTATCCAAGTCCCAAGCGGAAGCGTGGCAGACAACGTCTCTATCTTTAGGTTGTACAAACAAAGAGCGTTCCCAGAAAGTATCTGGTAATGCTTCGAAACCGAGTGAAGTGAAAAAGCTCTCGGCTTGTTTAACCATTTTTACTTCATCATAGTTATGTTGTGCCAGCAGCTCAGTAACATCGTATCCTGGGTCAGCATCTTGCGGAGCGACTTGATCGTATACGTTGCCCCAGCTCTGAGCCCACATATTGCCTAATAGGTGAGCTGGAATAGCGCCAGTTGCAGGTGCTACCGTGTCACCATATTGCTCATTAAGCTCGCCGCGTACGTAACAATGCAGTGAGTCATAGAGAGGTTTAACTTGGCCCCAAAGGCGGTCTAATTCATTTGAGAAATCATCAGGTTTCATGTCATATTGACTGCGCCATAACTCTGATAAGTTCTCATAGCCGAGATCTTGTGCACCTTCGTTTGCCAACTCGACTTCTCGTTCGAATAGTGGACGCATTGGCTTAGAAATTTCACGCCAGCCTTGCCAAACTTCAAGCAGCTCTTCGGGGTTGTTAGATTCGCCCATTATCGCCGACAGTTCAGGCTGGGTTAAACAGCGTCCATCTTCAAAGCAATATTTCCCTTTGCCGTATAGTCCATTTAGCTGGGCACTGATGTTGGCTAGCTCGGCATTTTTAGCTGGATCTAAAGGCGCTGGTAATACGATTGAACTGCGTAGTATATTTAATTTTCTTTTGTCTGCAGGATCTAATGTTAGATCGGCATATTGAGCAGATTGGGTTGCTAGCTTGACAGAGGTACCTGTGTACTTCTCTGACACACTGGCTGAAAGCGCGGCTGTGTCTTCAGTAATAAAGTTACTGTAGATCCACTCGGAGCGATTTATCTCAATAGATAGATCAGCCATCGTAGATTCAGCATCAGTAATAAACTGTTTAGCTTCCGCTATTTTATCAACAGCGGGGGCATTAGTTGCTTCTGTTTTATTACAGCCTACTACGCCGAGCGAGATTGCTATCAATACTGATAGCTTAGAAACCTTGGTAAAGGTCATGTTCATCTGTCAAAATCCCTTGTTATTTTTGTGTTGCTTATTTTACTTATTTTGTTGCTGATTGATAGTGGCGAGGCATAGATGAAGAAAATAGCGCACATATGTAAGGTAAACAGGGTTTTTGTTTGACAAAAAGCAAGCGAGTGTTTAATTTAAACGAGTGTTTAAATTGAATTAATAAAGGCAACGGAATGGCGAATCGCTCCGATACAAAAACAAGAATACTGGATGCAGCAGAAAAGCTATTTGCAGAGAGAGGATTTTCAGAAACCTCTCTCAGATTAATAACAAGCAAAGCTGAAGTAAACCTTGCATCAGTCAATTATCACTTTGGCTCAAAAAAGGAGCTAATTAGAGCGGTGCTAGCCCGTTATCTTGATGTGTTCATGCCTGCTGCTGCTGACGCTATTGTCGCGGTTCGTAGCGCCGATGCCAACGCTTCCCTAGATGATATCTTTTCAACTCTGGTCAATCCCTTACTTGAATTAAACAAGTTAAGAGCGGAAGGGACTACCACCTTCCTTCAGCTTCTAGGACGAGGTTATATTGAGAGCCAGGGCCATTTACGCTGGTTTATCACAACTCACTATGGCAAGTATTTAAGCCTATTTGTGAAGGCTGTTAGCGAAAGTACACCACATATTCCTCCCGCAGAGATGTTTTGGCGATTACACTTTACCTTAGGTACCGTTGTTTTCACTATGGCATCAGCAGATGCATTAACCGAAATTGCTGAGGCAGATTTTGGCGAACACAATGATATAGAAGCAGTTATCCGAAAAGTTATCCCTTATTTATCGGCGGGGGTTTCAGTTCCAGTTACTAAGGATGCAAACTAGAAATTATGTTTATTACGCTATTAATACTGTTAATCATCGCTGTGGTCGTGATTTTTGCGGTAAAGAACATCAGAATGCAGTTAATCACGCGACCAGTATTTAGTTTTTTTAAAAAAGTGCTACCACCTTTATCGGACACTGAGAAAGAGGCGATGGAAGCCGGTGACGTTTGGTGGGAAGGAGAGCTGTTTAAAGGCAAGCCAAATTGGCAGATGTTGCATAGTTATGGCAAACCAGCGTTAACTTCGGATGAGCAAGATTTTATCAATAATCAAGTTCAAACAGCGTTATCTATGATTGACGACTATGACATTGTCAGCAATAGAAAGGATCTACCGCCTGAGCTGTGGGAATACTTTAAAAAAGAGGGCTTCTTTGCGCTTATTATTCCTAAAAAGTACGGCGGGCGTGCATTTTCAGCCTACGCTAATTCAACGATTGTTAGCAAAATAGCCAGCAGAAGTGTCAGCGCTGCAGTGACCGTGATGGTGCCTAACTCATTAGGTCCTGGCGAGCTATTAACTCATTATGGCACCACCGAACAAAAAGATTTTTGGTTACCAAAACTTGCTGATGGCCAAGCGATCCCTTGTTTTGCACTAACTGGCCCTGAAGCGGGCAGTGATGCTGGGGCAATACCCGATACCGGTATTGTGTGTCGTGAAGAGTTTAATGGTGAGCAAACCTTAGGTTTAAGGCTCAATTGGAATAAACGTTATATCACGCTAGCCCCAGTTGCTGATGTATTGGGTCTTGCGTTTCAAATGCATGATCCTGACGGCTTGCTAGGTGAGCAGAAGCAGATAGGTATTACCTGTGCACTTATTCCTACCGACCATCCCGGTGTAGAAATTGGTCGACGCCATGACCCATTGCACTTGGCCTTTATGAACGGTACCACTCAAGGTAAAGATGTATTTATTCCACTCGATTGGATTATCGGTGGGCCGCAATACGCGGGTCGAGGTTGGAGAATGCTGGTTGAGTGTTTATCTGCCGGCCGTGGAATTTCATTACCGGCACTATCTACTGCATTAGGACACATGGCGACTAAAACGACTACGGCCTATAGCGCGGTGAGACAACAGTTTGGAATGCCGATCGGCCAGTTTGAAGGAGTGCAAGAAGCACTTGCTCGGATCATCAGTAATACTTACCAGTTAGAAGCCGCTAGACGCTTAACAACTACCGGTATAGATCTTAATGTTAAACCCTCTATCGTGACTGCGATTGCCAAGTATCACATGACAGAACTTGGACGAAATGTCATAGACGATGCGATGGATATTCAGTCAGGTAAAGGGATTCAACTGGGCCCTAAAAATTATCTAGGAAACGCCTATATTGCGCTGCCAATTTCAATCACGGTTGAAGGCGCAAATATCCTTACCCGTAGTTTAATGATATTTGGCCAAGGCGCTACGCGTTGCCATCCCTATGTACTTGCAGAGATGGAAGCTGCTGGAATGGAAGACAAAGCTGCGGGACTAGAGCGATTTGATTCGCTACTTACGGGTCATATTGGTTATGCCGTTCGTAATGGATTTAGTGCTTTTAGTCATGCGTTAACGGGCAGTATTTTCGCTTCGTCGCCAGTGAGTGGTGAAACTAAGCGTTATTACAAGAGCATGACCCGCTTATCAGCGGCGTTAGCGATTATGTCTGATCTGTCGATGTTAATGCTAGGTGGTGATTTAAAGCGTAAAGAGATGTTAAGCGCAAGATTGGGTGACGTTCTCAGCCAGCTTTACCTAGCATCAGCCACATTAAAGCTATTTGAAGATAATGGTCGTCAATTTGAAGATCTGCCCACAGTTAAACATGTGATGACAACCAGATTACACCTTGCTGCAAAAGCGTTAGATGAAGCGATTCGAAACTTTCCAAACCGCATCGTTGCAACTCTTTTGCGGGTATTAATCTTCCCGCTAGGTAACCACTTTAATCAAGCTGATGACAAATCATCTATAGAAGTCGTTAATTCGATGAGTAGTCCTGGTCCTGCTCGTGACAGATTAACTTTCCTGTGTCCTGATCTTGATAACGATGTCAGTGGTATCGCCGATGTTGAGCGGGCATTTGTCGCTAAATATGAATGCAAAGAGCTATTTGTCCGTATTAAACAGGCTCAAAAAGAGGGCAGCTTAGCAAGAAAGTCAACACCGCAAGCATTGTTTGACTCAGCGCTAGAAATTGACTTAATTAGCAAACAGGAGCATCAACAACTGGTTGTTGCAAACGAATTAAGATTAGCTGCCATCAATGTCGATGATTTTGGAACGCTCTAATTTTCCAAAGGCTACTGTAATGTTCTGAACGTTACTCGCTACATGAAAGTCACTGAATAACCTCAGTGGCTTTTTTTTGTTTTCTTTTTAGGTAGTGACGAAAACAGAAAACGCTTGAAACTAATACCAATTGCATT
>NZ_JBFRMK010000291.1:0-10661 GCF_041470405.1 Shewanella sp. 10N.286.45.A1 | reverse complement strand
TCTCTCCGCCACATTAAGATGAAGGGCTACCAGCAATGGTAGCCCTTTTTCGTATGCGTCAAAAACCAATCTCAAGGATTGCTATTATTCAAGGTTAGCTATTTCTGCATAACATTAAGCCTTCTAAGCAATGCTCTTGCTAAAAACAAAGTAAATGGCTCTTGGGCAGGAAAGCTGGTTTGTTATTCAACAAAAAAGCCAGCTGCGATAACAACTGGCTTTTGAAAGCTACATCAACAATAGGTTTGTTTAACTCTGTTCAGAAACGAACTTATTTTGTAAAACAGGCTCGGAGAATGTATCCGACTCAGTTGGCTCCTCAACACGAGATTTACTCCCGACGATGCGCTTTAAGTCTTCAATAGTAACGTAAAGGCATGGAATGAGTACCAAGGTCACTACCGTCGCAAATAAAACACCAAACGCGAGTGATACAGCCATTGGGATCACCATTTGTGCTTGCATGCTTGTCTCAGCCATAATCGGTACCAGCCCGATAAAGGTTGTTAACGAAGTGAGCAAAATCGCTCTAAAACGTCTGCAACCCGCTTCGAGCACCGAACGCTTCATCGGTATGCCAGATTCTCGCGATTTATTGATGTAATCAACCATCACTAAGGAGTCGTTAACCACAACACCAGCCGCGGCAATAATACCAAAGACCGAAAGGGCGCTTAAATCCAGTCCTAACAGCATATGGCCTAATACAGAACCAATGACACCAAATGGGATCACCGACATGATCATTATTGGTTGTGCATATGACTTGAGCGGCACAGCGAGTAGGCTATAGATAACTAGCATCGAGATAAGGAAATCTCTTAGCTGGGTATCGGCACTATCAAGTTGCTCTTGGATGTTGCCCGAAACTTCACTTTTAACCCTTGGGTATTTAGTCAGTAACTCAGGTAAGAAGTTATCTCTAATATCCTTAGCAAGCTTAAATGGTTCAGCCTGGTCTGCATCGACCGAGCCCCATACATTAATCGTTCGGTTACCATTTTCACGACGGATACTGTTTACACCATCAGTAATAATGATTGTTGCCACTTCTGAAAGCGGGATCTCCGCGCCCTGAGGTGTCTTGATCAATACATCCGAGACTTGAGCAATTGAGTTACGCTGCTCTTCAGGGTAGCGCAACATCACTTTGATCTCTTCGCCGTTACGCAATATACGCTGAGCTTCTAGACCATAGAAACCATTACCAACTTGGCTAGCGATATCAGCTAAGGTTAACCCTAAACTATTTGCTAAAGGCTTAAGCTCAAACTGAACCTCTTTGGCACTAGATTGACGACTATCGTTAACATCACCCACACCCTTTAAGGTATTGAGCTTGGCTTTTAGTTCTTTAGCCGCGGCAACTAATTGGAGGTCATCTTTCCCTTCTAGTCTAAAGCTAATGTCACCATCGTCGCGGCCACCACCAAATAAATTATCTTGAATGCTAAATGACTTCATTCCCGGAATAAGAGGCATGCTTTGACGCCACAATTCAGCAACTGCAAAGGTATCCATTGGACGCAGTTCAGGGTCAACGAGTTTAGTCATTACCTGAGCTGAAGTTCGACCTCGTAGCTCAACCTGCATGTCAGAGATCATCTTTTGACCATATTGAGCTTCAAGTTCAGTATCTACAGAGCGTAGCGCTTTTTCAATCTCAAGTGCAGCACTTAACGTCGCGTTTTCTGAGGCATCGATGTTCATTTCAAACTCGATCCTAGGAAAGTCATGTGGGATCTTCGGTTGACCAATGAAGCGAACAAGACCACCAGCATATAAACCGGCGCAGATCATAATTAGACTAATAAAAATCATGATCACGGTGTAGCGATACTTTACTGCTAACTCAAGCGAGGGGCGGTAATACTTAGAGATTAAGATCTTAAGCCCTGAATCAACTTTAGACTGTAAAAAGTTAACCACAATGCGTAACCAGTCTAATGGGTTCTTAGACCCTGGTTGCACCACTTTAGGTTGCTTCATACGCGCTAAATGCGCAGGTAGAATTAACTTTGACTCAACCAATGAGAACAACAGACACAAAATCACCACAAAACCGATTGCTTGTCCGAAGGCAGAGGAGGGGCCGTCATCGAGTGTAATCGGTAAGAAGGCGGCAATTGTCGTTAAAACACCAAAGGTGGCCGGCATGGCTACCCGCTTAACGCCTCTAATAACGTTATCAATACTCTGGCCTTTCTCTTCACACTCTGCATGGGCGCTTTCGCCCATCACAATAGCGTCATCAACAACGATACCCAGTACCAGGATGAAGGCGAACAAACTAATGACGTTAATTGTCACGTCTATCATGCCCATTGGCATGAACAATAAAGTACCCAAGAAACAAACAGGTAAACCCATCATTACCCAAAATGCCAACCTGACTCGAAGGAATAGCGCGAGTAGAATAAATACTAATACTGCACCACTCTTCATGCTATCAAGCATCAGATTAAGTCGACCTTCAAGGTAGTAGGTCATATCTACCCACGGCTCGAGTTTAACGCCTTCAGGTAACACTTGTTGCTTGTCAGCAATATAACCTTTCACGACTTTAGCAACGTCGGTCAAACTTTGATCGTTTGCTGCACCAATGAAAAAGGTAACTGAGTTTTTACCGTTAAATTTAGAGTATTGTATACCTTCTTGAAAACCGTCGATAACAGTGGCGACATCACCAAGTAGCAGGGTAGAGCCATCTTGTAGAGTAATGAGTGGCAAGCTTTCAAACTCATAACCCACATACGCTTGGTTTTGCACTCGCAGGTTAATATAACCGTTTTCTGCCCGTATTTGACCGGCTGACATATTACGTGAATAACCACGAACTGCAGCCGCAACGTCATTAAAGGTTAGTCCAAACTCTCTTAGCCTATCTTTACTGACTTCAATGGCAATCTCGTAGCCAAGTCCGCCATAGAATTCAGTGATATTGACTAAAGGCAGTTGCATTAATTCATCGTTGATCTTCTCGCCTAAGTCTTTAAGCTGTCTCTTGTTAAGATCGCCATAAAGACTGACATACATGACCTCTTGTCTAAGCTTAATGCGTTCAACTTTTGGTCGTTCCATGCCGTCAGGAAAGCTTGAAATCGAATCAATTTCAGATTTAACTTCATCCAACACCACTTGTGGGTCGTAGGAGTCTTCAATTCTAAAGTAACCTGATGATGCATTACGGTTTGAATAAGTAATAACACGTTTAAGACCTTGAACACTCTCAAGTGCTTCCTCAATCTTAATGGTGATCCCTTCTTCCACTTCTTGGGGGGCTGCACCTGGATAAACGGCATTAAATTCAAGCCAGTTGATCTCAACTGCAGGAAAGAACTGCTTTCTAATGGTGTTGGCAGTCAACAGTCCGCCAAGCAAAATAATGATCATTAATAGGTTTGCAGCTACGCTATTACGAGCAAACCAAGCAATGATACCTTTATGTGTATCAATCATGATTATTCCTTATCTTCCATCGCAATTTGCGTAGGTTGTGTTTCGGAAAAAACATTGTTTAATGATTTGTCTTTTGGTAATGCCAGTTGCATCCCTTCAATAGGGTAATCAAGTGCCGAGGTTATAAGCTTCATACCTGAATCTAAGCCGTCAGTGATAATGACCTGCGAGCCTATTTGGCGTACAACATTAACATCAACATATTTAAGCTTACTGTCATCATCTAGAACGGCAACTTGACCATTAATCACTAAATGTCGAGCAACCTTGGTCACTTCACCTGCATGGACACCACCGATACTAGCAGTGACATAAGTGCCGTAACGTAGTTCATTGTTGTTTGACTTAAGTCCGTAGGGATCAGCGACTTCAGCAACTAAGTAAGTCATGCGGCTGCGGCTATCAATAACACCTTCGCTGCGGACAATCTTTGCTTGCCACTCTTGTGGTTGACCAGCAAAATTACCTTTTAAAATAACATCAGCGTTATTGCCTTTGTTAGTTAAAAACTGGATCTCTTTATCGGCGATGGGTAAGCGGATTTCAGCTTTGCCAGTACTTAATACCTTACCTAAATTTGTGCCCATACTGACATATGAACCTAAGCCAATATTACGTGCTTCAATCAGAGAGTCGTAAGGCGCTTTAATTACTGTACGTTCTACATTTCGTTTAGCGCGCTTAAGGCCGGCTTCGGATGAGTTTAATTTTGCAATCTCTTGTGCAAGTTGTGGTTTACGCAAACTAAGCTCTGTTGGCACGCCATCTTTAATTCGCTCCCATTCTGCTTCAGCAACTTTACCGAACGCTTTCTCTTGTACCAGTGTGGCACGTGCAGAAGCCATGTTTGCTTGTGCATCGATCAATGCAGCGTCGTAATCACTAGGATCAATCTTGGCTAAGATGTCTCCTTTCTTTACAAAGCCACCGCGAACAAACTTTTCAGAGAGAAATACAATTTCGCCATTTACTTGTGAAACCAATTCAGTTTCATACTTTGCTGCAACCACACCGTAGGAGCTCACCGAAAAATCCATTGGTCTAATTTCGATTGCCTGAACTGACACCAATGGAGTAGTGTCCAGTTCCTCTTTTTCTTCAGGTGGCTTTTTTAATGCCGCCATACCAGCAAAACCTGCGATACCAATTACAATCACTACCAAAGGTAAAATTATCTGTTTTTTCGTAGCCACAAACACATCCTCTTGTTGAAGCAAACACCACACACTGATTTTTGTTGCGTATAAAATATTTGGCCAATACGACTAATGCCAAACGCAATTCAAATAATATTTTGAGTGTATGTTAATAGATATGGCGATTTGTAACAGTTGGATTGTGTAAACTTGTGTTTCATAAGTTTACATTTAGACATTGCTGTTCACGATACGGGGGAGTAATTACAAATAAAGACTAAACAGTGCTAATCATTTACCTTTAAAATTCAAAGGTATAACGTGAGGTCGTTATCTTAAGAAAAATATTTTAAATTTGAATGATTGGTTAAAATATAACAATTACAAAAGCTGTACATCACTTATAGAAGCAATAGTAAGTAATTTACTAAGGGGAGGGATTCTTAATAAGGTACAGATGAGAGCGGTTAACTGCTCACCCGTACGCTGATTATGCTGCTATTAACCACAACATTTCTTATACTTTTTGCCACTTCCGCAGATGCAAGGATCATTTCTGTTTGGCTGCTTTTCAAATCGAGTAGTGACAGGCTTATTAAGGATCCCCATTAAATCGATAATGTTCTCTTCGATTGTTGCATCGATAGTTACCTGGCCGAGTAGTTGATTATCATCAAGTAGTTTAATGATCTCAATTTGGCGGTCTTCGGTTTGGACTGTTAACAGCAGTGGATTAACTTCGGTACCTAGTTTAGCCGCACGTTTAGTGTTGTAACCATAACTTTCATGTTTTGGTTTTGGGGTTTTACGGCCTTTAAAGAAAAATTTATCTGACATCGGTACCAAGCTCTAGAGTGAAAATGTAATAGGACGAAGCTTTATACAGCAAAACCAACCAATTTGATACGCCATGCCGCCGGTTGTCTGCAATTTAGCCTATAAAATAGCTTAAAGAGGCAATCATACTCCAAAGGCCCACCATTCGACCTTTTAGTTATTTCCGCATTGGCAAAAAGTTTGGTAAAATTACTGAAAATTAAAGGAGAGCTTTATCTATGCCAGTTTATGTTGTGGGCCACAAAATCCCAGATTCTGATTCAATTTGTGGTGCAATCGCACTAGCACATCTTAGAAACCAAATTGGAGAAGCTTCTGTCGCTTCTCGTTTAGGTGAACTTTCACCTGAAACCGCGTTTATTCTCGACAAATTTGGTTTTGACGCACCAGAGCTAAAGATGAGCTACGCTGGTGAAGAAGTTTATATTGTTGATCACTCAGAGCTGACTCAAGCACCTGATGACATTGCAGAAGCGACTATTGTCGGTATTGTTGACCATCACAAGCTAGGTGATCTTACAACTTCTACTCCACTAGAATGTTGGATCCGTCCAGTTGGCTGTAGTAATACCATCATCAAGATGATGTATGACTTTTATAATGTAGAGATCCCGAAAGAGATTGCCGGCATTATGATGTGTGCAATTTTAAGTGACACGGTTATCTTCAAATCACCAACTTGTACAACAGCCGATATCAAGTGTGTTGAAGCGCTAGCAGAAATTGCTGGTATTGCTGACTATAAAGAGCTTGGTATGGATATGTTTAAAGTTAAATCAGCAGTAGAAGGTACGCCTGCTCGTGATTTAGTGCTACGTGACTTTAAAGATTTCAATATGAATGGCAACTTAGTTGGCATTGGTCAGCTTGAAGTGATTGATCTATCAGTATTTGATGATATTAAGGCAAGCTTAGTTGCGGATATTGCAGCACTGAAAGCAGAAGGCAACCGCCATAGTGTGTTGTTACTTCTTACCGACATAATGAAAGAAGGTTCGGAAATGCTTATCGTTAGTGACGATGCAGCGATTATCGAATCAGCTTATGACAAGCAATCTAACGACGGTAAAGTGTGGTTAGATGGTGTGCTTAGCCGTAAGAAGCAAGTGGTACCACCTTTACAAGCTGCATTTGCTTAAATCTAAGTTTGACGTGTAAAAAAAGGCCGAACATCAGTTCGGCCTTTTTTATTGAGTGTTGCGACTAAGACTTTTCTTTGTAGAGTGATTTCAATCTAAGCTGCGCTTTGCCAAGCAAGCTCTTTGAGCTATAACAGCCTTTTTTATCTGCTTTACCGACTTCCACACCCGTTAATAATTCAATAGCCTCGTCTACATGGCTAATAGCCCAAATATTAAAACGACCTTTTTTGACCGCTTCAACTATGTCAGGTCGAAGCATAAGGTTGTGGATATTCGACACTGGGATAATCACCCCCTGACTACTTTTGCGACCTTTAATTTTACAAACATCAAAGAAGCCTTCAATTTTTTCGTTTACGCCACCAATTGGCTGAGATTCACCAAACTGATTCATCGAACCCGTTATAGCGATATCTTGCCTTAATGGTTGGTCGGCAAATGAAGACAACATAGCGCAAAGCTCGGCCATGGTTGCGCTGTCACCATCAACACCACCATAAGACTGCTCGAAAGTTAAGTGAGTCGATAGCGGGATCTTATCGGTTTTACCCAAAATTGAGGCAATATAAGCGGTTAGAATCATCACACCTTTAGAGTGAATACTGCCACTTAAGTCAACAGTACGCTCAATATCGAACACTTGTCCTTCACCAAATGAGGTGGTCGCGGTGATCCGGCTCGGTGCGCCAAATTGGTAGTCGGTTGTCGACATCACCGACAGGGCATTGACCTGTCCGGTTCGTTTACCTTCTGTGGAAATCAATGTCGTGCCATTGACGAAAGATTGCATATAGTCATCTTTAGCACGACAAATTCTATTCTCTTTATTGGCTAACGCCTGTTCTACATGACTGACACGGATCATATTCGCGTTGACGGCACGGGCACAGTAGTTAGCTTCACGCAGTAAATTAGCCGTATCCACTGAGTGCAGTGACAGCATATTCTGATCATCAGCTTGACGAGAGCTAAATTCGATAATCCGAGCAATCGCTTTTCTATCGCAATGCAGCATCTTATTACTGTGAATAATGCTCGAGATAAACTGCGCGTAATGTGCTTCCGACTCATCGGTGCGCGGCATTCTATCTTCAAAGTCTGCTGTCACCCTAAATAGCTCAGTAAATTCAGCGTCATATTGCTGGAGTAATTTATAAGTAGCAAAGTCTCCAAATAGGATGATCTTTACATCAAGCGGAATGGCTTCAGGATCAAGAGAGATTGCACCTGAAAGGGTCACTTCGCGCTCCAATGACGTTAAACTGAGTTTTCTAGAACGTAAAGCACGCTTCAACCCGTCCCATACGTACGGGTGCTCTAACACTTTTACCGCATCAATCATTAATACCCCACCGTTAGCTTTATGCAAACTACCGGGGCGAATAAGTGAAAAGTCGGTAAACACAGTGCCTTTATAGGTCGCCGTTTCTACATAGCCAAATATGGTGTGATAATTTGGCGTTTCTTCAACAATAATCGGTTGATAAGGCGAGTCTTGCGCCACCAAAACATTGATCTGGTAGCGTCTTGGCATCTTCTTGCTCATTGAGGCGTAGGCTAGGGCAGCTTGCTCTTCGCTCTCTTCGAGGAATATATCAAGGTTATCGAGAATATCCTTATGCATCGCCTTGATATAGGCTTTTACATTGGCCTGTTCTTTATAGTTCTCTTTTAATTTAGCAAAAGCGAGTGATAAGACTTCTTCAGCAACTTCTTCGTCATGTTTCTGTTGCTTTTCAGAATACTCATCTTCCCATTCAGTGATTTTTCTGACAATGCCGCGTAACTTTGCTTCAAGCGAGCTAATCGCAGCCTGCATAGCGTCTTGCTCTTCTGGCGACAACATCAGATAACTTTCTTCTGAGTGCGGTTCTTCACCATTGAGCGCAACCAACTCGTAATTGCCCTGAGGAGAAATAGACAAACCAATACTGTGAGTTTTTGCTTCCTCAGTGAGCATTACCAGCGCTTCTTCCTGCTTTGCTGCTAATTGGTTTTTGAGTTTGTCTGCGCGGGTGTAATACATCTCGTTGTCAAACGCCAATGGCAAGCCCTTCGACAATTTAAGCATCAGCTTTTCAATCTGTTTTTTAAACTTAAGCCCGGTTCCAGCGGGTAGAGTCAAGACTTTTGGGCTGCGGGTATCGTCAAAGTTGACCACATAGCACCAATCATAAAGCGTACGCCCGTTTGAGTTTTCTTTTTGACGGCTTAGGTGGCGCAGCACCATAGTACGCTTACCTAGGCCATTGCGACCTAATGCATAAATGTTATAACCCTTTTCTTTCATGGAAAGGGCGAATTCCACCGCTTGCTGGGCACGTTCTTGACCGACAATCTTGTCGAGCGGTTCTAAATGTTTAGTTGACTTACAGCTAGTAGGCAGCTGTTTCAGCCCCGAAGTTCGGTATAGTTGGTCACTACTGAGAGGTGTTATTGGCATAGTTGTTCCTCTTATGACGGTTAATAATTCTACTCTATACAGTTAGATAGCATTTATCCGCAAAAATATGGCCTAAATGAGCAAAATCACCTCGATAAGCTTTTAACTGCTGTATAAGTAGCCAAGTAGGACGATTAAGAAGGAAAAAATAGCTGTTAATGAAGAATTAGTGTGGCGCATTTAACGAACTTTGCGACTTAATATTGGGATCTTTCCTACTATAAAGTCGCATATGAATCTGCCTGAGGCTTATATTCCTTTTAGATACTGAGCCCGTGTAGAAACTGACAAAGCTTGGTAAAACTGCTGCTCACTTTTGCAATCTGTTCGCTGTTGTAAATAGTCTTGAAAAGCATTAACTAAATCGATTTTCGGCCAAACAAAATCCGTTTTAGTTTCAATCGAACGCAGATCTAACAACACGGAATCAAACTTGTTAGGGATATCAGTGACAATACTAGGGTTAAAAAACAGCTCAGCACCAATCAGGTTATTATGATCGCGGCGCTTTTTATCAATGACAAAATCAATCTGCTTAACATTGGTAATGGTGGTGCGCTTTTTACAAATAGATAAACACTCTTCATCCATCACTTGTTTATCGCACCCTGCTGACTGTAAGAACAAGCACTGACGACTGGTCATCAACAAGATAGGGTGCAACACACTGTAATGCAGACTAAATCCTATCGGTGCGTTAATTGGTTTTATCTGTTTTCGATTCAGTTCATTGGAAATGAAAGTGCCATTGCAACCCTGACTTTGTAAACTGGTTAAACTAAAAGAGTTGCTGGTATTCAGGTGTGGTCCTGCGATCCAATTAACTGCTAACTGTTTCGCGATAAATCCTACACCGGTGTTATTACTCACAATCTGTGTTTGTGGTATCGACTCCAATAAATGTGTAACGGCTTCAAACTCTTGCTCTAGCACAATAGCGCCAAACCAGGGCGTCAGCTCCGGTTCGGCATTAAAAAGTGTGATTAATTTATCAGACTCACAGGCAATTGAATCGGGTATCGCATAGTAAACTCTCAACGTTTGCGTAGTGTACTGCTGTTTAAGTGTTCTGTATAAAGCGAGCTCTTTTCGATTGCCAATCAATATTGAGCAAATGGTATTGCTACGCTCCGACTCAGTAGTATTTAAACCGGTGTAAGCTGCTGAACGGGCTTTACGCACCTCACTAAACTCAACGGGTTTAATAATGGCTTTATTGCCATTTAAGTAACGCACTATTGCCATTTTCATCTGCGTTAATTCTTTAAACGAAAGATAAACGTCGTCTGCAAATTGCGAAAAATCGATACCATCCAATTGATGTTTATAGGAATCAAGGTTTGAAAAGCGGCTAGTAAGTTCACCTTTTGACAGTTGATACTTGGTTGCCGCTGATAGCAGGCTCGTCGATTGCACACTAAAGCTTGGGAGTTTGTCTGTGGCAACAAAGACATCAATGTTTAACACTCCACCCAATTGACCACTAATCACCAGTTTTATAGCCGGTTTGCTAATATCCAAGGGTTTAATCTGCTCGCCAACAGAGTCGATAATCAATGTTTTCTTATCATATAAGCGCTGTTTAACGACTTGTACAACATCTGCAGATGCATGAGGCTTAGATTGTTCAATCGCACTAAAGTG
>NZ_JBFRMK010000290.1:0-35598 GCF_041470405.1 Shewanella sp. 10N.286.45.A1 | reverse complement strand
TGATCTTCGCACCTTGGCGCTGGTCTGTGACTGTCTGGAAATGTTCTTTAAAGTGGTCAATATGCATGATGCTCTCCCTAAAAAGGGAGTATATGATCACACCTAAATGTGAGCGTCAAATTGATCGTTGAATTACCTAAAAAACGTTCACGTTCTCACCCTGTTTACGCCCTAGTTCTTTGCTTTTCAAAAAAGCCTTTACTTGTTTATCGTTCATTTGCTTCGGTCCAAATTGGTGACTAATGTATTCAGTCACCACTTTAGTCCCATTTATGTTGAAACAATAGCAAAAATCTGAAACAAGTAAAAACAAGGTTTAAATAAAAAAACCTGTAATAACAGGCGTTATAACAGGCGTAATAACAGGGTTTAATGAGCCGTAGTAAGGGTTTGAGGTCTACTCTACGTTTTGGAGCTGAATGTAGATTGTAATTGTTAAATTATTTTAAATCAGGTAGTTGAAGGTATTGTTTTCTTTGTTTTACATTTTTAACCACCGATTTGACCACCATTGATTATCCAGCTATCCACTTTGGCTATTCCTTGATGTTCACATATTGTGAACTAAGCTTGGTTTAGGTATAGTGTTCACATATAGTGAACAAACTGGATAGTACATGCACGTTATAAGTAAGCAACCTTTTGAAAATGCGAAAAAACTCTATCCAAACGATTCCGATGCACTAGATGCAACGTACAAGGTGTTAAAAGAGAGTAAAGCAAAAAGCCCAGATGAGCTACGAAAAGTCTTTCCGTCACTAGACAATTTTAAATACGTTGATAAGTGGTGGGTGATCGACATTGGCGGTAACAACTTAAGGCTTATTGCATTTATCGAATTTGTAGGAGGTCGATGCTTCATTAAGAACATTGTCAGCCATGCCGAGTACGACCGTATTACAAAGCAATACCGAGAAAAGAAACTGAAGAGGTAACCTTATGTTAGATATCGCTGTGTTAGACAAAGCCGCTAACCAACTGAACCAAGTTATGCCTTGGGTGAGTGGTATCTCTTCGCCTGAGCAATATCAAGAGCTGATTGCCACGATGGAAGTACTTATCGAAGATTATGATGCTCATCAGCCAGTGATCGACTTGATGTTTCCGGTGATTGAAAGATACGAAGAAGAAGCGGAGCAGTTTAGTGAATTTAATCAAGCTATCGAAAAACTAGAGCCAGGCATCGCCATGCTAAGGGTTATTATCGATCAGCATCAATTGACGTTAAGTGACTTCAAAGAAGAGATTGGTGCAAAATCGACGGTATCGATGATCTTAAGCGGAAAGCGTTCCCTCACGCTCAACCACATTAAGGCACTATCGGCGCGTTTTGGTGTGTCAGCTTCATTGTTTATTGGTTAGTATTTCCTGGGCATTACAGTATCTAAAATTCGCAAAATTACGCTATAATAGACATTATTGTATCCATTGAGGTTGCGTATGAACTTTTCACTTTTAGATGATACCGATGTAAGCCAAGCTTTTGCTACTCATCTGCGGGGTTTGCGTAAACAAGAGAAGCTATCGCGAGAGGCACTGGCACTGCGTAGTTGTGTACCTGCTTCGACCATAAAAAAGTTTGAACTCACCGGGCAAATTTCATTTCGTCAGCTGCTGCTTTTGTGGCAGTCGCTGGATTCACTAGACAGGCTTTATCAACTGACACAAACAACGGCTGACCGCAGTGCTTTACCGACCAGTATAGAAGAGGTGCTTAAAGATGAGCTTTAAATCCATTCAAAAGTTGAATGTGGAGCGCACTCTCACAACGGGCGAAACTGTATCGGTGGGTGTATTAGCGCAAAACCGCCAAGGCGTTTTCTTTCAGTACGATCAAAATTATCTAAGCACGTTTGGCAATTTATCCCCTTTTACTCTTCAAGGAGATGTGCGATTACAGCAAGCACCGAAAGGACCACACCAAGGCATTCACGGCGTTTTTGGCGATAGTCTTCCCGATGGTTGGGGTTTATTGTTGCAAGATCGAGTATTCCGCCAACAAGGTATTTTGCCGGCACAAGTAACAGCAATGGACAGGCTGGCTTTTGTTGGCCTGCAAGGAATGGGGGCATTATCTTTTACCCCTGTATCAGAGCTCTCATTAGATCAGCGTTCAGATATTGATTTGGAAACACTTGGTCTTGAAGCACAAACCTTGTTTGACCAGTCCCTCTCTGATGAGTTAGACGGTAGCACTGCGCAAGTGTTAGCAACCTTGGTAGCCGTTGGCAGCTCCGGCGGTGCTCGCCCTAAAGCGCAAATTTATATGCCCGCTGGAGACGCGACACAATGCCGTACCTATGCACAGCCTGGTGATGAAGCATGGCTAGTTAAGTTTACCTCGAAGAACTTGACCTTGGGCCACGAAGAAGGTTTGTGTGAAGCGGTCTATTTAGAAATGGCTGAGCAGGCAAAGTGTCAGCCACCGATGTGGCAGTTAATTGAAGCACCTGCAAGTAGCGGTGCTAGAGCATGGCTTGCGTTAAAGCGTTTCGATTATTTACCCGCGCAGGAGAAGGCTGGGCGTTTACATATGCACAGTGCCTGCGGCTTATTGGATGCTGATTTTCGAAGCCCGAGCTTAGACTACAGCGATCTGATTAAGGCCAGCCGTCAACTCTGTAAGTCACCAGCGGCTGGGCAGCTTCAATTTCGACGCGCAATGTTTAACTTATTTGCCGCGAACCAAGACGATCACAGTAAAAACTGGGGCTTTTTACAGGCCGATGATGGCAGTTGGCAACTTGCCCCATTTTACGATGTAACCTTTAGCCCTCACCCTTTTAACGAGCATGCGACTGCCTTCGCCGGATACGGAAAAGCGCCACCACTCAAAGTGATGCAAAAGATCGCGGCTAGCGCAGGCTTTGCTAATTGGAAGGAAGCACAGCAATGCATTCAAGAGGTAGTGGATGCTATTAGTCAGTTTAGGCAGCTTGCTAAGCAACACGGAGTGAGTAAGACCACTGTGTTAGCGATAGAAAAAACACTTGCAGATCGTAAGCAAGAAAATGCGGCACTTTTAGCTTGAGATGATGTTGGTTTGAGGTGACGTAGCATTAAGATAAATAAGACGAGTAGATAAAACATGAAACCAGGTCGAAATGAACCTTGCCCTTGTGGCAGTGGTAAAAAGTACAAACGTTGCTGCATGAACACTGTTTCTAAGCAACACGCATCTATGCTGGATGACATTGAGCAAGTTGCCGCCATGAACCCTAACTTGTCTATAGAAGAACTCAATATCGTTGCACAGCAAAAAATGAAGGCGGCTAATGATCGCCCTCATCCTGATTTCTGTGGCCTTTCGCCAACACAAATGAGTAATTGGTTATATGCATCTTTCAGTGAGCTGGAAGGGGTAACAATACATACACCAGATGACCTAAGAACCAGCCCAGTGATGCGTTACTTAGCATTGATATTAGACGAAGCCATGCAAAACGATGGCTCTTTTAAAGCCACCAGCAAAGGTAACTTGCCGACAAAAATTGTTAAGCAGGCTAGTGAGCTATTACCAGAATTTGCAGTCTCTGAATTTGAACGACACATCAGTATCAGTGAATATGCAGGCAGTAACGAAGATAAGTTTAATGCATTGCATTACAGCCGAGTGCTGGCAGAGATTGCTGGTATTATTTATCGTCGCAGTGGCCGTTATCATGTTAAAAAAGCGGCTCAAAAGCAGTACCTAGCACACGGTATTCAAGCGTTTTTTATCCCTATGCTCGAAGCTGCAACCTCTCAGTACAATTGGGGCTACCTAGATGGATGGGAGCACGATATTGACCTAAGAGCCTTCTGGCTATTTATGCTGTGGCGATTGCAACGTCATGACAATACAGAACAATTGATTGAAGAGGTAATGATCGCATTCCCAGACTTACTGCTGAGATGCCCTGAAGATGGGTATTCATCTCCGAGTCAGTTACTAGGCACAATGATTGAATCTCGCTTTATTAAACGCTTCCTGGAGTTTTGGGGCTTTGTGACGCTTGCACCAATGAGGCATATTGATGATTTTCGGATGCCAAATAAAGTAGAAGTGCAACCATTGATGAAGCAAGTTTTCCAATTCGATGTTTAGCGTGAATTAGAAGAGCAAGGTAAGGTCTTTTAGCTTAAGAGTTTTCCACGTTGTTCGAGAACGAGAGTAATCGTACATAGGCTTATTTGTTTGATGACTGCTTCATAACATCAACGAAACATGTTGTTTTAGTCCGGTTTTAGCTTTCAAGTTTATGATAAGTATAAATTTAAATTTGCTTGATCGTTGCTTGATCGTTGCTTGATAGCTTTCTTAGAGCTGGCTTTGTATATCGCTTGCGTCAACCTATAAGTAAAACCAATACAGATATATTTCATCTTCCTGGATAAGCCGACAACCAGGAAAATATGATGGAAATTATTCAAAACCGCAGTGACCGCTTTCTTCGACTACGCGATGTCATGGAAGTTACTACACTGTGCCGTAGCAGTATCTACCTCTTGATTAGCGCAGGTGACTTTCCTAGCAACTACGCCATTATGGGTAAGCGAAAAGCCTGGCTAGAAAGTGAAGTACAAGCATGGCTTCAAACCAAAATCACACCGTATAACTGAGAGCCTGTTACAAATGAGGCGACATTGTGCCGCCTCCACTTTAGGAATATTAGTTGTCTGTTAGTGATGAGTGTTGCTCTTGAATAAGTTCTTTAATTACCGTTCTTTCGCTCTTTTTTTCGCGTTTTGATAGCTCTTTTAATTGAGCCTTTGATTTGCTGCTTAGGCCAATGCTTTTAGTCTCTTCAGCGTTATCATTGCCATTTTTTCTCACCCATGCCTTTCTCAGTGTTTCGATTTTTTTAGCGGTATCTTTGGGGTGCTGTAAGAGTTTCAAATCTAAATAAGTGAGTAGTGCATCATGCAGGCTTTCAGTGTCAGTGATGATCCAAGGGAGCTCGAATTCGGCATCTTTCGCCTGAAGGTTGTGGTGAAGCCATGCTATTTGCTCGGTATTGTCATGTTCAATCCAAGAATGGTTTGCATTTAAGAATACCTGTTGCCAGTCAAACTTTAACCGTAAAATAATCTCGCCAAGATCGAAGAAGTGATAATTATTATCCCCCCGGCACTTTACTTGAGCTGAACTTAAATCGTAGAAAGCCTTAAGGATGGCTTGGAGGCGACTGCGATGTGAGCCATAGCTGCTTGTAGGAATGACAGTATCGGCACCAAAACCAGTAGATAATGAATTGACAAAGCTTTCATCTTCAATGCGTGTAAAGCTCTTCTTTTGAGGCTCCTCTATCCACACATCTTCGTTATGGTCTTCTTGTGTGTGCTTGTCATCATCGTAGTCATTTATGTCGTACGTCTCTATAGCTGGAAGCTTTTCTACATCATCAAAGTTGTATCGATCTCGTGTACGTCCAATGTTTTTCTTGTGAGTAATCCCAGTTGAAAGTTGAGACAAACTTGACGAATCAACAGTGCTTAAAGGGGCTAAATAGCGGTCCTGAAATTCATGTCTATTCAAAAGCATCATAAAACAAAAGCCTGAAATTCTAGGTGAGTTAATCCAATCCAAAACATCGTCACTAGGGTTGATTTCCTCTTGATAAATGAGCGTTAAAAGCCTTGCATGCTTCCTCGCTTTAACTTCTTCATCAAAGTGGTTTAAGAGTGAATTTTCCGCAGCGATCAAACTGCCGTGCGGTTTCGGAGAATGGGAATTATTACCTTGAATTAACTTGGCTATTTCTGTGACTTAAAAATCGGACTCTTCTTTGCTTCTAGTGTTGAAAAGTGGTCTTTTTTTCATGACTCCCCCATTCGTTTTGATTGACTTACCTTAAATTAATTATGTTACTTATTGGTATTTTTTACTATAAATTACGTACTATTTAGCTCTAAATCGGTTCTTTTTTGTTGGTTTTTTTAAGTTGATCACTAGGTTTTATTGAGGTGTCGGCTGTTTTACTGGGGATGATTGCATTTATCGTTGCCTTGGTATTGCTTAAGTGGCTAGTGAAACACAATTAACGAGACAAAGAGATTGGTTAGCCTATGAAGTAACGTCGATGAATTCATCCAATAACGCCAGACCAAAACGAGCGACTTTTGAGGTGGTTTTTAACTGCTGCTATAGAAGAGGGAATTGAGTGACGGGATCACCTAAATGATGTCGGTATAGTTATATACATGCCTCTCTCTTAGTGAACATACCTTAGTATGGTCACCTGATAATCCAGTAAATAAATACAACAGATCTTACTTATGATAACCAACCATGGGTAAGTAAAAATGAACAACAACTACTTCAAAGGGTTGCCCATTCAAGGCAACCTAAATGACTACAGCGAAAGATACTTAGACAAAACAATAGATACATTGAATCATGCATGTGATGAGAACAAACGCGTCTATGCAGTACGGATTGATCTTAAGATGCCACAAGCTCCTCAAGAGCTTGATTGCTTGAGTCGAGATGAGATCGTCAGCCAATGCCGATTTAGAGATAGGGTTATCTCACGGTTCACCGATTCGCTTAAAGCAAAAATTAAAGCGATGGACCGCAGGTACGAAAAAGCGAATCGAAGAGTACGCCCTTCAGGCGTTCGGTTTATTTGGGGTAGAGAGCGAGATACATCAGTAAATGATCATTACCACATGGTATTGCTTTTTAACAAAGAGAAGTTCCATAAGCTAGGTGACTGGGAAAGAAGAGATACTTTAGCGGGGATGATTCATGATGCTTGGGCTAGTGCGTTAGGTATGGATTATCACAACGCGATTGTGTTGGTGCATTTTACCAAAAGTGGTGGGTATTATTTACATCAAGGTACCTCCGAGTTTTCTCGTCAGTATGAGGAGCTATTTTACCGTTTAAGTTATCTAGCAAAAAAAGATACTAAACACTATGGTGAGGGACACCGTAATTTTGGTACCAGCTATCGGTAGTGATGAACGGAGAGCGTTTAGTCCTCCATTGTTTTAATCAAACCACGATGTAATGGCACTCCAGGTGTTACCTACAACCGCAATGGGTGCAAAGACGACATCAATAGTTGTCTCTACAGTACCCGTTATAAGCTCGCCAGTGGCACCGATGATTTCACCATCACTTAGTTTATCGTAAGTATTGGTTAGTGTATCAACGGTACCCTTGTATGCAGCCTCAATAGGCTTGGCGACAAGATCCCCAGGAGCCCCTATAACGGTGTTGACGCTATCAGGTAAGCCAATGTATTCCCCGACGTACTTAGCCCCTGTAGAGGCGATAGCGATAGTTCCCAGTGGACCTTTCGCAAACTGTTTAGCTGATTGGCCGAGTAAGCCCTGTCTAGCAGCAACATGAGCGATTGCATGACCACTGCTACTTACTTGGTTAGAGGTGTGCCGTTGCTCAATGCAGTGGTTGACGAAGTGTTCACAATTGTTCGTGGCTACATCATAACCACGTTTACCTAACTGCTGGCTTGCGTAATCAATGGCATCTTGTGGATAGGGCGAACGCCGTTTCACTCTGATTTCTTTCTCATCAGAAAACGTAGCTAAGCAACTGAGTATGACTTGCTTAGCGTGAGCGCAAAGATGGATTACTTCGTCATTGCCGATGTATAAGCCATGGTGCTCAGTAATCCCCAGTACATCAACGTTCACCACCAGGTGATCGCCAGGTTGTAAGTGTTCCATGATAGAACCTCTCTTAGTTACAGTTCGAGTGATACGAAGTCTTTGTCGACTTCATCTTGAGTAATACCGATATAACGAAGCGTCACGCCCTCAGAGGTGTGGCGTAGCATCTTCATCACGCGACCGATATCTTTAGTGGATTGGTAGAGGAAGTAACCTCTCGTCTTGCGCATGCTGTGGGTACCCAGCGCAAGCTTGAGTTCTTGCCCCACTTGCTGAAAGGCCATAGACACCGCACGCCGAGAGATCGGCTGCGGAGGTTTATGTTTTAGTTGCTGGCATCGATGTGATTGAAATAGGTACACATGGTCGGGGTGCTTCTCTCGCACTTTGGCAATGTGTTCTCGTGCCTTGGTGTTTAACTGGATGTTTGCCAGCTTGCCCGTTTTGCTTTCACGAATAATGAGTCGGTCATCATTAATGTCTTCAAAGCGGATAGAGAGTAAATCGGATATTCGTAGTGCCAGGTTTAACCCAATGTGCCAAACGTCAGCCATTTGCGGATTACAACGAATAGCGAGTAAGTGGCCAATGAGTCGAATGGTGTCGTCGTCTTTGATCGCTTGGACCTCAGCCATAGTCTGCTTCCTTTTTTGTCTGTAGAAGGGTGTTTTGGGAAGCACAGAGAGGCCGATACCGCTAAACCCTTATGTAGCAAGGGTTTCAAGCTTCCCGTTTTAACAATATGGGAAGCAGCAATATCAGCCGTTATCTGTGCTGGTGGATGTTGTTAGAAAGTGGAGTTTAAGTTTTGGTGTGTTGAATTGGCGATTAATGACCTCGTACTTCAACTTGGTCATAAGCGTCAGTATCTAGGTAGTCAACAAAGTTGTCTTCCCACAACGGGTAGAGCTCAACAATTGCAGGTGAACAAATACCCGTCCAGCCTATGTACCGAGTAAAAGCCGCCGAGTTGCCAAAATCAAAGTCGATATCTCGCTCAAGTTCAGGGTAAGGGTCACCGCAGTAACTAAAGTCAGTGATGTACAAGATCGTGTAGCGATTGTGGGCATCTTTGCTTAATGATATCTCTACTGGATGAAAGCCACCTTTTTCAGCGCTGTAGCCTTTGTCTCTAAAGTTAATCACGATGTAATTGTCGCCGACGACTTCAGTATATTGGTTCAGCACATCAGCCAAGCGTTTCAATAACGCATTGGAGATGGGTAAAGCGGCTTTGTTAAATGACAAGCTGTTTGATGTGTTGCTGAGTAGTGATTTAGCTGGCATAAGCGCCTCCTAACTCTTACAGACTGATTGATTGTTATTCATATCCAGTTCCTTTCAGCAAAAGAGACACAATGCTCACCAACCACAATGTGGTCGAGCACTCGCACGTCAATTAACCCCAACGCATCAACTAGCCTATTGGTAATGCGTTTGTCCGCTCTAGAGGGTTCTGCGATCCCCGATGGGTGGTTATGAGCCAGGATAACCGCAGCTGCATTAGCATTGAGGGCGGCCTTTACCACTTCTCTTGAATAAACACTTGCTGCATCAATGGTGCCAAAGAACAGCTCTTCAAAGCGAATAAGCTGGTGCTGGTTATCCAGCAGCATCAGGGCAAACACTTCACGATCATACGAGCCAAGCTTTAGCTGTAGATACTCTTTCACGTTATCAGGGTTCGTGAAGGTGCCTTCACGCTTGTACTTTTGTGCGAGCGCTTCAGCTGCGTGTTCTAGCAGTTCATTGAGGCTAGAGGTTTGGTGTGCTGGGTATTGATGATTAGTTGGAATGGCAGATCGAGATATACGCATAGGGACCTCCTATATCTGTTAATTAAGTTTTATCAACTGGGCTATGCGTAGTGATGAAATATATCTGAAAGGATTTTGAATGTAGGTTGTCGGGAGTGGGGGATAAGGCAGGGGGAATCTAGGTAAAAAAATAATGGTGAGTCCTTGGTATGAACGAGTTAATACATAAGGATTCCCAACATGAAATTTCTAAAACTACAACAAGTCATAGATAAAACGTCACTTTGCCGCAGCAGTATTTACCTTTTGATTAAAGCAGGTGACTTCCCTAGAAACGTCACGGTCATGGGCAAGCGTAAAGCTTGGCTTGAAAGTGAGGTTGATGATTGGATGATGAGTAAATTAGAGCATCCTGAATTGGAATGTTAAGGATGAAACTTTTGTCTGCGAGCAAGAAGAGAGCGTAACGCTCTCTTATGCCATTATTGTCGTAATGATAGCGTCGTGCTGATCTCTTTACTGCAAATAGTTCTTGCCTTAAATTAGTTGCTTAGCTAATTTATATAAATTAGCTAAAAGTATGTAACCGTATGCAAATCAAAGGCACAACAACATGACCGAGCAAGCCATTTTCGACAGCATCAAGCAAGCCTTAAATGATGCCCCTCGCAATCAATACACCGCAGAAATGCACCTGCAAATGATCAAGTATGCTGATGATCTGAAAAGCATCACAGCTAAAGAGTTCTGCGAAGGCGTGGGCTTAAAAAGTAGCTTCGGGACTGAATTTTCCAAAATGCGCAATCTAACCACTCGCTTAAAAGCGGCTGGCTTAAATACAACACAATTGTAACTGCCCAACTCTCATCAAGGTTTTCAAAAATAATGGCCATTAAAAAAACAGAACTCTATTCATCCCTTTGGGCAAGCTGTGACGAACTGCGTGGTGGTATGGATGCCAGCCAATACAAAGATTACGTACTGACCATGTTGTTTATGAAGTACGTATCCGACAAATACAAAGGCGACCCTTACGGCATGATTGTGGTGCCAACTGGTGCCAGCTTCGATGATTTAATTAAGCTTAAAAATGATAAAGAAATTGGCGACAAAATTAACAAAATCATCGCAGCCCTTGCCGAAGAAAACGACTTAAAAGGCGTGATAGACGTAGCCGATTTTAACGACGAAGACAAACTTGGCAAAGGTAAGGAGATGGTTGACCGTCTTACTAAGCTGGTAGGTATTTTCCAAGGCTTAGACTTGTCAGATAACCGCGCTGATGGTGATGATCTATTGGGCGATGCTTACGAATATCTAATGCGTCACTTTGCGACAGAATCGGGTAAATCTAAGGGTCAGTTCTATACGCCTTCAGAAGTATCTCAAATTCTAGCTAAAGTGGTAGGCATTACTAAGGACACCCCACAAGATGCGACAGTGTATGACCCTACTTGTGGTTCAGGCTCTCTACTATTAAAAGCCAGTGACGAAGCACCACGCGGTTTATCTATCTTTGGCCAAGAGATGGATAACGCCACCAGCGCATTGGCACGCATGAACATGATTTTGCATAACAATGCGACGGCTAAAATCTGGAAAGGTAACACCCTTGCTGACCCGCAATGGAAAGACGCCGCAGACAAGTTGAAAACATTCGACTTTTCAGTAGCCAACCCTCCGTTTTCCAATAAAAACTGGACCAGTGGCCTAAACCCAAAAGACGATCTGTTTAAGCGCTTTGTTTGGGGTACTCCACCAGAGAAAAATGGCGATTACACGTTCTTGCTGCACATCCTTACCAGTCTAAAAAGCACAGGTAAAGGTGCGGTTATTTTGCCGCATGGGGTGTTATTCCGTGGTAATGCTGAATCTGATATTCGTGAAAACCTAATCAAGCAAGGCTACATAAAAGGCATTATTGGTTTACCTGCTAACCTGTTCTACGGTACGGGCATTCCAGCTTGTATTATTGTTATCGATAAAGAGCATGCTCAAAAAGCGGTCGCAGATCCAAAGGGGACAATGCAAGGCCGCTCAATCTTTATGATTGATGCAAGTAAGGGCTTCATTAAGGATGGCAATAAAAATCGTCTGCGTAGTCAAGACATTCACAAAATCGTAGATGTGTTTAATAAGGGGTTAGAGCTAGAGCGCTTTAGCCGCTTAGTCAGCGTTGATGAAATCGCTAAAAATGACTACAACCTTAATATCCCTCGTTATATCGACTCAAGTGAGCCAGAAGATCTACATGATTTAAATGCCCACCTACAGGGCGGTATCCCAAATAAAGATATCGATGCCCTTGAGCATTTCTGGCAAGTGTTTCCAAATATTCGAGCCACTTTGTTCGGTGAGAAACAAGGTCAAGCTGCGCGTGAAGGCTATAGCCATGGTTTAGTAGAAGCGAGCAAGGTAAAAAGCAGTATTCTGGCTCATCACGAATTTAAAGACTTCGCTAACCGTAGTTTGTTGCCTTTTACGGCATGGGCTAAGCAGGCACAACTTAGTGAGATAAAGCAAGGTGACAGCCCTAAAGAGCTTATCCATGAGATTTCTGAGCAACTACTTACAGGTTACGCTAACAGCGAATTGTTGAGTAAATACGACATTTACCAAATTCTCATGGATTACTGGGCCGATACATTGCAAGACGATGTGTATGTGCTGGTACAAGATGATTGGATCGCGGGCAAAGTACTGCGTGAGCTGGTGGCCGTTAAAGGCGAGAAACTAAAAGAAACACCAGATTTAATTATAGCCAAGAAAAAATACAAAGCTGAACTAATCCCACCTAGCCTAATGGTGGCCCGTTACTTTGCTGATAAGCAACAGGCTATTGATGAACTACAAGCCAAACAAGATGCGGCGACCCAAGCGCTTGAAAGTTACCTAGAGGAACAAGGATCAGAGGACGGTTTATTGGTTGAAGCTATTAATGATAAAGACAAAATCACCAAAGCTAGCGTAGCCGCAAGAAGCAAGATCGCAACCGATAGTGAAGAGCTCTTAGTACTGAAGCAAGCGACTAAACTGTTCAATGCCGATGCTACCGCTAAGAAGGCAGTGAAAACTGCAATCGAGGCCTTAGATTTAGCTGTGTTTGGACAATATCCAAAACTGAGCATTGAAGAAATCAAGACTTTGATTGTGGATGATAAATGGTTAGCTACCCTGCAAGCTAATATTGTTGCTGAGATTGAGCGCGTAACCCAGCAAATGGCCAATCGTGTAAAACAGTTGGAAGAGCGTTACAGCGCACCACTGCCAACACTCACGAATTCGGTTGATGAATTGAGCGATAAAGTAGCAGGCCACCTCAAAGCCATGGGATTGGAGTGGGCGTTATGAGTTCATTGCAAGTAATACCTGACGGGTATAAACAAACAGAAGTTGGAGTGATTCCTGAAGATTGGGATGTTTCTCCCTTAAATGAAGTATGTGGCTTTGGAGGTGGCACTACACCACCAAGGGCACAGCATGACCGATACTTTGTTAATGGGTCTAATAATTGGGTTAAAACGACAGATCTCAATAATTCACTAATTGATGTTTCTGAAGAACAGATAACTGATTTAGCGTTATCAGAAACAGGCCTTAAAAAGCACCCTGTTGGTTCTGTTTTAGTGGCTATGTATGGTGGGTTTAATCAAATAGGTCGTACTGGCTATATAACAAAACCATCCGCGATTAACCAAGCTTTGGTTGCTGTTAAGCCAAAGCCTAAAAAAATAAACTCTTACTATTTATTGTCTGAGCTAAATTACAATGTCGACTACTGGAAAGGAGTAGCTAGTAGCAGTCGTAAAGATCCCAACATAACTAGTAATGATGTTAAAAACTACGTGATTGCTTTACCTTCTATAGAAGAGCAAACCGCCATCGCAAATGCTTTGTCAGACGTAGATGCGTTACTGAGCGAGTTAGAAAAGCTCATCGCCAAAAAACAAGCGATTAAAACCGCTACCATGCAGCAACTACTGACAGGCAAGACTCGTTTGCCTGAATTTGTTAAGTATGAAAATGGGGAGTCTAGTAATCACATTGAAGAAAACAACCTTCCAAATCAGGTGGGTAGTGCTCCAGATGGATGGGGCCTAGTTACTTTAGGGCAAGATGCAACATTGAAAGCTAGAATAGGCTGGCAGGCATTGACAACTAAGGAGTACTTAGAATTTGGACCGAGATTTTTAGTTACGGGGACGGACTTTAATGCAGGTCTTGTTGACTGGAATAGCTGTTGTTACGTAAGCGAATGGCGTTACAAACAAGATTCTAACATTCAATTAAGAGAAGGCGATGTGCTTGTTACAAAAGACGGGACAATTGGTAAGGTTGGATATGTTAGTAAGCTCCCACTTGAAGCAACTCTAAATAGTGGTGTTTTTGTTATTCGACCTAAAAATAAAAAATTTGTACCAAAATTTTTATTTTACGTACTCAATTCTAGTATTTTTACTGACTTCATTAGAGCTATTACAGCAGGCTCTACGATAACTCACTTGTATCAAAGAGATTTTGTTAATTTTGGCTTTTATGCTCCAGCCGAAGAAGAACAAAATGCTATTGCCACTATTCTCTCCGATATGGATGAAGATATTCAGGCACTAAATCAACGTTTATCGAAAATTCGCCAAATCAAACAAGGCATGATGCAAGAACTGCTCACGGGTAAGACAAGATTAATTCAAGGAGAAGCGCATGACTGATTATCAAGAAACCGAGCTCGATGAAGAATTGATCGCTCCAGTTTCTGAAGAAGAACCTGAACTACTTGATGAGGTGATGCGCCCGTTTAATCCGACAGATATTGATATCGTCGCTGAGCCGAAGTCATTGGATACCTTGATTAAGCGAATTGATCACAATGAAATCGACATGAATACTGATTTTCAGCGCCATGCGGAGCTATGGGATAACCGCAAGATGAGCCGTTTAATCGAATCTATTTTGATTCGGTTCCCATTACCGGCATTCTATTTTGATGCGTCCGATGAAAATAATTGGCTGATTGTTGACGGATTGCAGCGGTTATCGACTATTCGCAAATTTGTATTAGATAAAAAGCTTCGCCTCAATGGGCTGGAGTTCTTAATTGAACTCAATGGCAAAACGTTCGATAAGCTACATCGCCAATATCAGCGCCGTATTGAAGAATGCCCTGTTACTGTGTACATGATTAAACCGGGCACGCCTGAGGATGTTAAATATTCGGTGTTTCGCCGTATCAATACGGGAGGGTTGACGCTCAATAATCAAGAGATCCGTAATGCGCTCGCTAAGCCACGAGACAGAGAACTGCTCGAAAAATTAGCCAATTCAGAATGCTCAAAAGCCATGCTAGGTGACCTTTCTAAACGTATGAAGGATCAGGAGCTAGTGTTGCGATTCTGGGCATTTTATCGCTTTGATTATCTAGACCCTAAAAACAAAAAAGAAATCGCTTCGTTTTTAGATAAAGCCATGGAAGACATCAAGAAAGGCGATGATACCTACCGCGCAGAGTTCAAAACTAAGTATTCAACAGCGATTGAGCGCTGCTACCAGCTTTTAGGAGAAAAGGGGTTTGAAAAAAATCCTAATTCAAGAAGACGGTCAAAAAATGCCACTTTATTTGAAGTTTGGATGATTATGTTGGCTAAATTAACTGAAAGCGAATTTAGCCACTTAGTTAGTAGGCAATTTGAGTTTCAAGAAAAGGCACGAGATTTATTGGAAGATGCTGAGTTTATTAATGCTATTAGCTACTCTACTCAGCGCAAAGAGCATGTCGAAATACGCTATGAAAAAGTTAATTCGTTGATTAAGAAGGTGTTGAATGATTGAGTTCATTAATATTCAGAATTTTAAAACTTTGTTGAATGCCAGCTTTCCACTACGGAACCTGAATTTGTTTTCAGGCCTTAACGGCATGGGTAAATCGACTCTTGTACAGAGCTTGTTGCTTCTCAGGCAGTCTTACGAACGAAATACCCTTAAAAGCAAGGGGCTTCTTTTGAATGGCGATTACGTCAATATCGGCACCGGGAAAGACGCTCTTTCCAGCTTTAGTGAAGAAGAAGAGATTATTTTCACCGTGAAGTGGAGCGAGAAGGAACAACCCACACGGATTGAGTTCGACTATCAACACGACACGGATCTTTTGCCGTTGCGCAAATCAGGTATTGACGGAGATGCTGAGTCTTTGAGTTTATTCAACTCTAATTTTCAGTATTTATGTGCCGATAGATTAAGCCCACAAAGTCATCACCAGTTGTCTGAGTTTCATATTCGAGATTTGAAATCGCTTGGCCATCATGGTGAGTTTGCGGTTCATTTTATCGCGGTCAATGGTGCTAAAGATCTGGGAATTGAAGCTTTACGCCATCCAAAGGCTGTTTCAGGAACTTTGCTTGCCAATATTGAAGCGTGGATGTCGGATATTACGCCCGGTTTAAAAATCAAAGCAGTGGCGCAACCTCAGTTTAACTCGGCGAGCTTAAGTTACTCTTTCAACCAAGGTAAAGAAACGACCGAAGAGTTTAAACCGCAGAATGTAGGCTTTGGCTTGAGTTATGTGTTACCTGTTGTGACCAGTATTTTAAGTGCGGCAAAAGGTGATTTGCTGATTATTGAAAACCCTGAATCACACTTGCACCCCGCTGGACAATCATTGATGGGTAAACTGTGTGCCATCGCAGCAAATAATGGTGTGCAATTAATTGTAGAATCCCATTCCGATCACTTCCTCAACGGTATGCGTGTTGCTGTTAAGCAGAAAGTGATTGCTGCTGACGATGTAAAAGTCTTTTTCTTACAGCGAGATGTTCATAATCCCATTCATGCCTCAGAAGTTATGTATCCCAATATTGATGATGAAGGTCGAATTGACTGCTGGCCTGAAGGTTTCTTTGACCAATGGGATAAGGAACTGGATCAGCTGTTATGAGCAATGGGATTGTGCTGAACCATCACTCTTTGCCGTTTGCCAGCAAAGAGGATGCAGATAATGGACTATTGGCTTTTTTTACAGTGCTTAAAGTTTGCCGAACTGCTGGGCTAAAAATTTTGTTGGTAGATGAAGATCAAGATAAGTCGCTAATGGGATTGGAACTAGCGGATGGATACTTTGTGCGCAATTGGTTTGCCTCGGCAAGCAAGGTTGAGGAGCTTACGGATTGGTGCCGGTTTCTTAAATCCCTTGAAACGAAACAACCACTTTTTGAAACCGTGGATCTTGAAAGTATTGGTGGTACGGTGGAAGTTGGGTTACCTAGAGAGGATTCAGGCAAGTCTGTGCTATTAGCCGCGTTTTATCTTGAAACGTTCCTTGCCAGTTTCACGGCTCTGGCCGCTTGGGCAAATAGTCACATTAAAGTCTGGGTTTTTGATCTAGAAGCGACACCAGATCAAAGAGAAGAAACACTTTTAAATCTGAGTGGTTCTGCGAGTTTAGAAGCGCATGGTGATGAATTAAAACAGCGTCGTAATGCGCTGTTAAATACCGCTAAGGATATTTGGCTGAAAAGAAAGGAATTGTTTCCTCATATCACTTTGTTGTCAAATCAAATAGGTACAAGTTTGCAAGGTTGGTCTGCTAGAACGGATGTATTATTCAAGGCGCGTGATGCGCTAAATGTACTGGAATCGTTTGGTGAAAAATGGCTTGCTGGTGAGTATGTTGAGTACCGCCATGAGTATTTAAGAGACGTGGGCTTGGCAGCTGAAGTCAGTGGTGAATCTAACAGTGTAAATGATGATCCCAAAAAGAAGAAAGAGCGCATGTTTTGGTTAGATGATGGGCGGCAGGTCTATTGCGAGAATCATGTAAAACTACCTGATGGATACCGTCTGCATTTTTATGCTGATTCAGCAAGTAAGCGGATATATGTGGCGTATTTAGGGCCGCATCTAACTTTATGAATTTAAGGAAACTCAAAACAGCGCCACAGTGAGTTGAGTGATTAAAGATGCAGTCAGTAGCGGATTGGTTAAGCCATATGATCCTGGAGCTGGGGCAAAAGCGATGCGTTATGTACCGCATTGGAGCTAATTTGCTTGATCGTTGTTTGATAAAATAACAATAACTTATCGGTCAATTGCTTTGTTCTAGCTTAAGTGGTTGATTTATATGGTTGTAATTTACTTGAACGTTGCTTGATAGCTATTTGCTAGAAAGGGTTTGATAGAAAGGAATGAATGGATGAGTACTGTCGGCCAAAAAGAGCGTGCAACCCAAGATCGCGTGGTTCGATTTTTTCGGGACCAGTTAAAGTATGACTACCTAGGTAACTGGGAGTACCGCGAAAATAATCGCAACGTTGAAACTAATCTACTAAGCAGTTGGTTAAAAAAGCGTGGCGTACCTGAAGCATTGATTGCACGTACTTTACGTAAGTTGGATATGGCCGCAGCACTGGGTGAAGGTAAAAAGCTTTACGACGCCAATAAAGAAGTCTATCGGTTACTCCGTTATGGCGTAAAAGAGAAAGAAGGTGCAGGTGAGTTAAACCAGACCGTATGGCTAATTGACTGGGAAAACATCGAAGCGAATGACTTTGCCATAGCAGAAGAGGTGACCGTAAAAGGCGAACATAAAAAGCGGCCTGACATTGTACTGTATGTAAATGGTATTGCCTTGGGGGTTATTGAGCTTAAGCGTTCGTCTGTATCCGTGAGTGAAGGCATTCGTCAAAACCTCGACAACCAGAAAAAAGCCTTCATTCGTAACTTCTTTACCAGCATGCAGCTAGTCATGGCGGGTAACGATACCCAAGGCATTCGTTATGGCACCATCGAAACCACAGAGAAATACTATCTAGAATGGAAAGAACCAAGCAGTGATACTGCTCTACCACAGGCTGATATTACTACTGATACCATTTTAGATACTCATCTGGCGCAACTGTGCGATAAGAATCGATTCTTACAGCTAATTCATGATTTTATTGTGTTTGATGCTGGTGTTAAAAAGACTTGTCGCCATAATCAGTTTTTCGGAATTCAAGCCGCTAAAAAGCATGTGAACTCCCACTCAGCTAACAAACAAGGTGGGATTATTTGGCATACCCAAGGTTCAGGAAAAAGCTTAACCATGGTGTGGTTGGCTAAATGGATTAGAGAGAACGTGAGTGACTCAAGGGTACTCATTATTACTGACCGCACTGAGCTTGATGAACAGATTGAGACGGTATTCTCTGGCGTTGATGAAGAAATCTATCGTACTAAAAGTGGCCGTGATCTCATTGCCACCTTAGGTGAGCCGAATCCATGGCTGTTGTGTTCGTTAGTACATAAATTTGGTCGTAATGGTGAAGACGATAACGAAGAAAGTGAAGTAGCTACGGCTGAATATATTGAATCGTTATCTAGTAGTGTGATGAGTAACTTTACCGCTCAAGGTAAGTTGTTTGTGTTTGTTGATGAATGCCACAGAACCCAGTCAGGCAAGCTGCATAGTGCGATGAAAACCATTTTACCTGATGCGATGTTTATTGGTTTTACGGGGACACCACTGATGAAGAAGGACAAGAAAAAGTCTTTAGAGGTGTTTGGTCCTTATATTCATACCTATAAATTCAATGAAGCGGTAGAAGATGGTGTGGTACTCGATCTACGCTATGAAGCGCGTGATATTGATCAGCATTTAACGTCACAGAAAAAGGTCGACCAATGGTTTGAAGCGAAGACTAAAGGTATCTCTAATCTCGCGAGGATGCAGCTTAAACAGAGGTGGGGCACCATGCAGAAGGTGCTGTCGAGTAAATCTCGCTTAGAACAGATTGTTAGCGATATCTTGATGGATATGGAGTTAAAACCAAGGCTAATGGATGGCCGAGGCAATGCAATGCTGGTGTGTGCCAGTGTGCATCAAGCTTGTGTAGTGTATGACTTATTTAGCAAAACTGATTTAGCGGGTAAGTGTGCCATTGTTACCAGCTATCAGCCAGTGGCGGGCTCGATTAAAGGTGAAGAATCGGGAGAAGGCTTAACCGAGAAACTATTTAAGTACGACACCTACCGGAAAATGTTGGCAGATTATTTTGAACAAAGTGAAGACGATGCGGCAAAACGTGTAGAAGAGTTTGAAAAGTTGGTGAAGAACCGATTCATCAAAGAGCCCGGACAAATGCGTTTGCTTATAGTCGTAGATAAGCTGCTAACGGGCTTTGATGCACCTTCAGCGACCTACCTTTACATTGATAAGAGCATGGCTGATCACAACCTGTTCCAAGCTATTTGCCGTGTAAACCGTCTTGATGGTGAAGACAAAGAATATGGCTATATTATCGATTATAAGGATTTATTTCGTTCTTTAGATAAAGCGATTAAGGACTACACCGCAGAAGCCTTTGATGGATATGACCAAGATGATGTCGCAGGTCTACTTAAAGATCGTCTAGTGCAGTCTCGTGAAGATTTAGACAATGCGTTAGAAATGGTTCGTGCCTTGTGTGAACCTGTAAAAGCGCCGCGTGATACCAAAGATTTTATCCACTACTTTTGTGGAGAGTCGGGTGTTGAACCCACTGATATCGATGAGCGCTCAGAAAAAGAAGCCCTTCGTTTAACCTTGTATCAAGCAGTAGCTAAGCTTTTAAGGGCATACGCCAACTTGGCTAATGAGATGGAGCAAGCGGGTTATTCACCTACCGAGGCCAACAGTATCCGACAGGAAGTTATCTACTTTGAGAAGGTACGTGACGAGGTTAAGTTAGCCAGTGGTGATTTGCTGGAAATGAAGCGCTTTGAACCTGCGATGCGCCATCTTCTGGATATGTACATTCGTGCTGATGATAGCGAATTACTCATGGACTTTGAGGAATTAGGCCTCATTGATTTAGTGGTGAATAACAACGGTGAAGGGTTAGATTCATTACCTAAAGACCTACGCGAGAATGAAGAAGCGATGGCTGAAGCTATTGAGAACAATGTGCGTAAAACGATTGTGGATGAAAACCCAATCAACCCCAAATACTACGATCAAATGTCGTCATTGTTAGATGAGATTATTAGACAGCGCCGCGAAAAAGCGCTGAACTATCAAGAATACCTTGAGCAGATCAGAGAGCTGGCTAAAAAAGTGGTAAACCCTAGCGGTAATCGTAGCGCAAGTTATCCTGATTCTGTTGATACAGCAGCTAAGCAATCACTGTATGACAACTTGGGTAATGATGAAGTGCTGACAGCCAAAATTGATACGGCTGTACGCTACACAAAAAAAGCCGATTGGTTGGGTGATCGCTTTAAAGAGCGTGAAATAGCTAACGCTATTCGCGAAGAAACCAAAGGCTATGACGTTGATATTGTGGAAGTGATGGAGCGAGTGAAAGCACAGAAGGAATATCATTAATGTCGGTAACAGGTAGTGAAGACATTAAAATTGGAGGTATTGAGGTTCAGGTAAATCGTAAAGCGATTAAAAACCTGCACTTAAGTGTATTGCCACCCCAAGGACGTGTGCGTTTGTCAGTACCACACGGTACTGGTGATCAAGCAATCCGTTTGGCCATTATTAATAAGTTAGCTTGGATAAAGCAGCAGCAGGCAGACTTTACTGCCCAGCCTCGCCAATCAAGTCGAGAAATGGTGAGCGGTGAAAGTCATTACCTTTGGGGTAAACGCTATCGACTTAGCATTGTTGATACCTTGGGTAAGCATACAGTGACAGAAAAAGGCTTAACTAAATTAGAGTTAGCAGTAACAAAAAACACCAGTGTGGATAATCGTCTTAAGTTGCTTAATGTTTTTTATCGCAAGCGAATGCAAGAATCTATCGCTAAGTTGCTCCCTCATTGGCAAACGAAGCTAGGTGTTGAATCAAATGATATCGGCATTAAGAAGATGAAGACCAAGTGGGGAAGCTGCAACATACAAGCAAAAAGGTTGTGGCTCAACCTAGAGCTAGCTAAAAAGCCACCAGAGTGCATGGAGTACATATTGGTGCATGAGCTAGTCCACTTGCTTGAACGCCATCATAACGACCGCTTTCGAGCCATTATGGATAAAAATATGCCTGACTGGCGCGAGCGCCGAAATCTACTTAATAGCTTGCCTTTGGCTTATGAGGATTGGAGTTATTAGATATTATCTCACATAGTTTTCTGGAAATAATGATTTGCTCTAGAGAGCTCTTTTGCTAGTGATTTACTCCAACGCATAAAAAAAGGAAGTATAGTTTGAATATTAGTGGTTTTCTTATAAATGATATACTTTGGGATGGGTTAAGAACTTGCCAAAAAGGTAGTATTCAAACTGCATTGAGCTATGTAAGAAGGCCGCTGAACGATGAAGCTAAATCTTGTTTAATCAGCTTGCCGACAGGAGCTGGTAAGTCAGGGGTTATTAGTGTTATCTGTCACAAGGCGACACAAAAAAGAGTATTGGTTCTATGTCATCGAAGAGCAGTATGCAACCAACTTCTTGATGACATAAAAGGTAAGTTTTTTTGCGAGCGAGCAGAGGGAGAAGATATCCCCTTGAAGCCCGCCTTTAACAATGTTGACGATACTTCTGCTAACGGTGTTTATGTTTCAACCTTTCAAAAACTACAAACTTTCGAGCAAGATCAGTTAGATGAGTTAAAGCGAAATATTGATCTGGTTATTATCGATGAAGGTCACGCTGAACCATCTCCGGTATGGTGTAACTTGGTGAGAAATATTGGTGCGCATAAAATAGTCATTACTGCGACGCCATATCGAAACGACCTATTTCAGTTTGATATTGATGCTAATGCTAGCTACATCTATACCTTTGAAAAAGCTCTTGAAGATGGTGTGCTAAAAGAGCCTGAATTTGAATCCATTCAACCTGATGATTTAAGCGCATCTATTCGTCAATTTTTAGATGAAAACCCTGGTACCAAGTGCATCATAAAGTGTAATAAATTTAGTGATATTGAACACTATTACGATCGATTAAATGATGACTTCAATTTGCTAGCGATTCATGAGCAGTTCACTGGCGACCCTCGTGAGCATACCAAGTCATCGGTACCTGCTAACCTAAAGAGTTCAGCATATGAAGTAATTATTCATCAACGTAAGCTTGATGAAGGTGTTGATATCCCGCAAGCTAAACTGTTGATTTTGACCTATGCCGTGAGTAGTGGCAGAGAGCTAGTTCAAACCATAGGGCGTGTTGTTCGTTTGTTTGATGACGTAGAGCCAAAAGTATTAGAGTTTGGACAAAATGCAAATGAACAGATGTGGCTTAATTATCGAATATTTGATGTATCACTTAGTGATGACAGTGCCGCAACTAAGTTCATTGCATCATTAGATGTAAACAAACTCATCGAGCTCTATTTAGAGGCTTTTCCTGATGCGAGTTACTATGGTAATCGCTTCTTAAGTAAATTTGATCTTAATGCCTTTAACCCAGAAGTATCTCTTAACATTCCTACTGCCTCAGTGTGTTTTTTAAACCAATCTGCCGACTTCAATATTGAGGTTATGTTAGATACCTTGTATTGGCGATGTAATAATGCAGGAGAGTTAGCAAGGAAGATCGATACTGAGTTTGGTATTAAGGTTATTGTATCTATTGCATTTAATCGGTCTAAATTTCTAACAGATCAGTTTTTCTTTGAACCATCACTAGAGATCACCCTGTTTAAAGAAGTTGCTCAAAATGTAGTTGCGATTTATGACAGTCGAGGCCGTAGGTTTAATGGTGACAAGGATTTGAAGTTGGGTGCTGCTGTCACACAAGACCAATTACTAAACGTCATGTCACTAGGGGTCTCAGCTAAAACAAAAGAAGCAAGCAGTAAGTCTGTTAGTACCGCTAGAAGACGCCCTGAAAGCGTTGCGGTAAAGGGGGACGACTTAGAACAAATGGCAGACTTACAAGGTAATGCTGCTTATCGACTCTCGACTATGAGGTGTGACACGTATAACCAGTTAGAGCAAAAATCAGGAAGTTATTACGTCGGGGTTGATTCCGGACGAATTTCCGACCAAAAAGAAAGCTCATTTAGTTTAGGTGAACTGAATGATTGGTTAGAGGGGATGGAAGCTATGATTTCATCGAATCAAGCCATAACTAGTGCATTATTGCACTCTTTTGCCAAACCTATCCCTGTAAATGTTGATTTAAATATTGAAAGCCTCATCTTTGACTTTAGTGAATTTGATTGCCCTATCAACTTACTAGCTGGTGATGAGCAATTCACTCTCGAAAATGGATTTATATATAGAGAGTATGATAATGGTTGTTTGCTAAGTTCTGAGGTTGAGGAGAGTAAGGTAACCGTTAATCTTCAGATAACAGAGCCATATTTAGTCTTAAGCACGGATGAGCTAATACTGTATTCATTGGAAGATGGAGTTGAGCCTCACCTTGATATAGTGGATTTACTTACAGAGCGCTTACACAAAGCCCTTTTGGATAATGGTGTGGGTTATTCACAGGGGCAGTTTTTCGAACTGAAATTACCTGTAGAAAATGAATTTGAGATTACTAACTCACAGCTAGCAAATGTGGTTATTGGGCTGGATTCATTAGTGGGTGAAAATCTTGATGAAAAAGGCTTAAACAATGGTGTATATCAAATTGTAGAACAAGGATTTAGTGTTGATTCTATCTTTTATCAATTAGACCAAATTAAGGCAAACTCACTAGCTAATCCAACGCTCAATGAATTAGGGCCGTTTAATCAGTACATCCCAGCTGCTGATATAGTGCTCAATACCGATATGGGTACTGAACCAGCCGACTTTATTCTCTCTTCATCTGATAAGTTAGTTTATGTACACGTAAAATGTGGATCATCGCAAAATCCACAATCATCAGCAGGAGCACTTGCTGAAGTAGGCTCTCAGGCAATAAAGAATATTGAGATGTTGATTAGCGGTGATACTAACTTAAAGGCGGCAAATTGGAATCGCTTGCTAGGCCCTTGGCCACAAAATGGCGCAGCTCAACAAATGCAAGAAAGAATCCGAATGTTTGAAAGTCAGCAATTTACAGCAGGAACAGATGATGAAAGAGAGTTGAAGACAGCTGAAGTCTGGGATGTAGTTACACAAAGAAGGCGCTCAAGCAGAGTTCATAAAGAAGTTTGGATAGTTGCTGCTAATAGCTTCTCAGCTCGTCATTTTGCAACGCAATTATCTCGAGGACATAATGCTCGAAGTGAATCATTGCAGGCATACCAACTAATACAAAGTTGGTTATCCACGACACAAGCTAATGACGTAGAATTGAAGATATTCGTATCTCCTTAGTTACCATTACTTAGCTGAAATTTGCTAGTTTACTTATCTAAACCTATACCAAGGTGATTATTTTTTTAGATAGAGATAGTAACGCCTCTCTTCGCTCTTCCAAATAATCATTTTGATTATAGATACCTTCAACACCCTTTAGCTTGTGATTCAAACACCTCTCGGCGACTTCGCCGGGAGTGCCTTGTTTTGCCAGTAGCGTACGGCACGTACGGCGCAAGTCATGCACGGTAAAGGGCTTCATGTCACCCATCAAATTTGGCGGCTGTTTCTTTTTACCTGCTTCATGTCCAAATAGCTTTGTAATTGCTCTGTTGAGTGTATCAGGGCCCATATGAGGGCGTTTACTGGCTCGTCGATTAGGGAATACATAGTCGGAACCAAAGCCTCTTAATTTTAACTCATCAAGCCACTTCAACACTTCTGTTGCTAACGGAATGGTAAAGCCAACATTAGTTTTACTGCGCTCTTTTGGTAAGTGCCATAAGCTTTCTTCTAGATTAAATTCTTCCCATTTCGCTTCACACAATTCAGATTTACGTACCCCTAAACAAACCAATAATGCACAAGCCAGATAGTTGTCACGACTAAAGCTGGTGCTGTTTTCTCTGGCAATACGGAAAAACTCAGTTAGCTCTTCCTCGCTTAACGCACGGTCTTTGCTTTGTTCTATGCCACCAGCGTCCCTAACAGTGAACGCAGAGGCGGGGTTGCCTTGTAGAAGGTCCAACTTCATTCCGTGATTAAAAAGCTGCTTACAGTGGCCTAGAGCGTCATTGGCAATGGTCGGTCGACCTGAATCATTAATCGCTGTGATTGCTGTGCGAATATCACGGGCGGTAATTCTATCGAGAGGGATGTCACCGATGTGTGGGGCGATATCTTTGGTGTAAACACGTTTGGGGATATTCGGGTGCTTGAGGCGTTTAACTAAGGTTGGGTACCAATCTTCAAATAAGTCATTAACGGTTTTAATGCTTTCTTGTTCGGCACGCTTGCGTTGTAAGAGGGGATCAAAGCCTTCACGGACTTGCTTCATTTTAGTTGCGGCTTCGAGGCGGGCATTTGATAAGGAGAGATCTTTAACCTTACCAAGCGTCATTTCACGGCGCTTTTTATTGGAGGTAAAACGTAACATCCAACTTGCGGTGCCGGACGCTGGAACCACAAGGTATAAGCCCTCACCATCAGCATGGCGCTGTGTTTTCTCGCCACCAGCCTTAATGAGTGCTTCTACTTTTTTAACTGACAACTTAGCCATAACCCACCTCTAACCGTGCATGGTCTTGGTGGATATTGCTTTACCCACCACTTACCTTTGTAGTAAGTCTATCACACCCACCACATTAACCACCACTTGGCGGTGGTTAAAGGTGTATTAAAGAATGCGGTGACGGAAATTGATTTATGGTAAGTTGTTGTATTTTAACTGTTTGAATGCAATAAAATGCAGTTGTAACTATTATTCAATATTTTGGATCTGCTCGCGCATCTGCTCAATCAGTACTTTAAGTTCTACCGCAGCGGCAGTCACTTCTGCGCTGATAGATTTTGAGGCTAAGGTGTTTGATTCACGGTTAAACTCTTGCATCATAAAGTCTAAACGGCGACCTTGTGCGCCACCTTTTTTCAAGATTAGGCGCGTCTCGGCAACGTGTGCATCAAGTCTATCCATCTCTTCGGCAACATCCATCTTCTGCGCCATTAACACCATCTCTTGCTCCATACGAGCAGGATCAAGCTCGCCGGTGATTTCAGCTAGGCGGTTAGTTAGTTTATCGCGTTGCCATTGCATCACAGCTGGCATGTGTTCACGAACAACTGCTACTTGATCCACTATTTGGTCAAGGCGGGTTTGCAGCATGGTATTGATTGCTTCACCTTCACGGCCACGGGCTTCAATGAATTGATCGATGGCTAAGTTGAAAGCATTCAATAGATCTTTGCCTAAGGCGTCCATATCCTGCTCAGAGCTAGACATCACCCCTGGCCAGCGCAGTACGTCAACGACGTTGAGCTCACCTTGCTTGGCTTCATCTTTTACCCAGTTAGCAGCATTGATTATCTGCTTTGCAAGCTCTTGGTTTAATTGTAGCTCGCTGCTATCACCTTCATTAAGGTCGTAACGCAGATTAACTTCGACTTTACCGCGGTTTAAACGTTTACGTAGACGATCTCTAAGCACGGGCTCTAAGCTGCGGAAATGTTCCGGAAGGCGCAGGTAAGTTTCTAGGTAGCGCTGGTTAACTGAACGGATTTCCCAAGAGGCGGTGCCCCAATCTGCTTTGTGCTCTATGCGAGCATAGGCTGTCATGCTTTGGATCATGGATGATTTCCAGTGTAGTTCGTCTAAGTGAGCTGTGATTATAGCCAGCTTAGGCAGTGCGTCAAAGCAAACTCTGTTTATTCGCTAACACTTTCAAGCTTTTCTGCTCAGCTGAGGTGATTGAGATGGCATAGTGGTCAACATGTCCCTATAATAAGCAGCCAAATTACCCCTTAGATCTTAACTACAGGAATTCACCATGCGCCCAAGCAACAGAACTCCAGCACAATCTCGTCCAGTGACGATTACCCGCCAATTTACCGCTCATGCCGAAGGTTCGGTATTGGTTGAGTTTGGTGACACTAAAGTACTTTGTACTGCCAGTTTTGAAGAGGGTGTACCGCGTTTTCTTAAAGGCCAAGGCCAAGGTTGGGTAACGGCTGAATATGGCATGTTGCCGCGTTCGACTCATAGCCGCATGAACCGTGAAGCTGCTCGTGGTAAGCAGTCAGGTCGTACTCAAGAGATCCAGCGTTTAATCGGTCGCTCATTGCGTGCTGCTGTGGATATGAAACTACTGGGTGAAAACACTATCGTTATCGATTGTGATGTTATTCAAGCTGATGGCGGCACCCGTACTGCAGCTATTACTGGCGCATGTGTGGCGCTAGTTGATGCTTTGAATTGGGCTCGTGGTAAAGGCATATTGAAGACTAACCCACTTAAGTTCCTGATTGCCGCTGTGAGTGTTGGTATCTACAAAGGTGAGCCAATCTGCGATTTAGAGTATATCGAAGATAGCGCTGCTGAAACCGACATGAACGTTGTGATGACTGAAACCGGTAAGATGATTGAGATCCAAGGCACTGCTGAAGGTGAGCCGTTCACTCATGAAGAGCTATTAAGCCTATTAGACTTGGCCAAGCATGGCATTCGAGAGATCGTTGATACTCAGAAAGCTGCTTTGAGCTAAGACGTTATTAAGGGCCCTACGGGGTCCTTTTTGTAAGTGCTTTTTGTCAGCACTTATCATTTAAAAGTTATTATAAAAATTGAGTCACCCCTACATATTTTAAGGAGATATTGTGAAAGCCTATCAACGTGAGTTTATTGAGTTTGCCCTTGAGCGTCAGGTACTAAGATTTGGCGAATTTACGTTAAAATCAGGCCGCACTAGCCCTTACTTCTTTAACGCTGGCTTGTTTAATACTGGCCGTGATTTAGCGCGCCTTGGTCGCTTCTATGCGGCAGCGTTGGTTGATTCTGGCATTGAGTATGATCTGTTATTTGGCCCTGCATATAAAGGGATCCCTATTGCAACTACCACAGCCGTTGCACTGTGTGATCACCACGATATCGATATGCCTTACTGCTTTAACCGTAAAGAGAAAAAAGATCACGGTGAAGGTGGAAGCTTAGTCGGTAGTGAACTACAAGGTCGCGTGATGCTAGTTGATGATGTGATCACTGCTGGTACTGCAATCCGTGAATCAATGGAAATTATCGCGGCTCATAATGCCAAGCTTGCTGGTGTGTTGATTGCACTGGATCGCCAAGAGAAAGGCAAAGGTGAATTGTCGGCTATTCAGGAGGTTGAGCGTGATTTTGGTTGTGATATCGTTTCAATCATTAAGCTAGAAGACTTGATTAACTACCTCTCTGAAAAGTCAGGAATGGAAACGGAGCTTGCTTCAGTCAGTGCCTACCGTGACCAATACGGGATCTAAGACATCGTTCCAGCGACTGGAGACTTTGCTTAGTGAAAACTAAAAAACGCTGCGTTGATGACGCAGCGTTTTTATTTTTGATTTCAGCTTTTCCTCGCAAGCGAAGGCTATCCTCGAAGCAAAGCGCCCTCGAGCCTTATTTTCGACCTAATTGCTTAGGAACTCTGCCCGTGTCGCCGGATTAGATTTAAAGATCCCACCCAAGGCTGTAGTAGTGGTGGAGCTGGTTGAGTCCATAACACCGCGAGACTTAACACAATAATGTACCGCATCCATTTTTACTGCGACATCTTTGGTCTCAAGCAAGGTTTGCAGGGCGACTAATACCTGCTGTGTCAGGCGTTCTTGCACCTGTGGACGCTGAGCAAAGAAGCGCACAATACGGTTAATCTTGGATAAACCAATAATGTTCTTGCGTGGCAGGTATGCAACGCGAGCTAAGCCATCGATAGTCACCAAGTGGTGCTCACAAGTGCTGGTTAGACTAATGTCATTAACCTTAACCATCTCATAGAAACCCATTTTGTTTTCAATGACGGTGATCTTTGGGAAGTTGGCGTAATCGAGACCTGAAAAAATTTCATCAACGTACATTTTGGCAATGCGTCGTGGGGTTTCTTCCAAACTATCATCGCGCAGGTCGAGTGACATTAAGGTCAAGATCTCGCGCATATGATGTTCTATTTTGTCTTTACGCTCTTCGCGAGTGAACTCACTGGGTAGCATAGGAGTTTCAAGCCCACGCTCAAGCAGAGCGGTTTGAACCAGTTGCGCTGATTCACTGAGGATAGCTTCTTTTGATGTCATAAGGTCCTCCACTGTAACGGGTAGTGGTACTGTCTCAGTGTTCTTAAGTGGCGACACACATTTTGACTGGTATCGCTGAACAGTAATGATAGAGCATTAACGCGTTGCCTTGGCTCTAAGAAGCACGGAGGATACAGCGATTTGCTGTAAATATACACCGAAAAACGTATTGGGGATAAGAAAAACCGACTAAATTAGTCGGCTTTTCTATTTGCAGCATTACAATTTTAGATTGGTTTTCAAAAAGCCCAGCATTTCGTTGTAGTATTTGGCTCTATGCGCATCGTCATAAAAACCATGACCTTCATCGTCCATAACCAGTTTCTTAAACGGATACTTGTGCTCATTTAAGGCATCTTCGAGTGCTTCGAATTGCTCGATAGGTGCTCTTTCATCTTCGCCGCCATGAACTAGCATGATGTTGGCCTTGAGTTTATCGACATTGTGGGTTGGTGACATCGAACGCAGTATGCTTTCATTTTCACCTAGCACCTCTTTGAGGTAGCGCTTACCTGCACGGCGGCCTTGTACATCACCTTCATCGAACATCAGCTGTAAATCGTAAACTCCGGCGAAACCAATAGCACATTTAAACAGATCTGGTTCTATCGCTGAGCTTTGAATTGCTGAGTAGCCACCGAAGCTGCCACCCACAATACAGATGCGGTCCTTATCTACCATGCCCTGTTCGATAACATACTTAGTAGCATCAATAATGTCGTACTGGATGTTGGTGCCCCATTTTTGATGGCCTGCATTTTCAAACTCATTCCCGTAGCCGCCTGAACCACGGAAGTTGATCTGCAAGACTGCAGCGCCTTGACTGGCGATCATTTGGTTTTGTGGGTCAAAGCCCCATCGGTCTCTTGGGCCATGAGGTCCGCCATGAGGGTTGACGACTAGTGGTAGGTTTTTAGCTTCAACACCATGGGGTAAGGTTATGTAGCCATGTATTGTTACGCCATCTCTGCTGGTAAACTTAACCGGTTTAATTTCGGCCATTTTGTCTGGGTCTAGCCACTTCTTTTTAGATACCAGATACTCTAGTTTTTTAGTCTTTGTATTAAATAGATAGTAGTCGCCTGGGTTACGGTCATTGAAAGCCTTGATAATGATTTGGTCGGCATCGGTTGTTTGGCTAACTAAGTGGATCTGATGCCCTGGTAGAGCCGCTAAAAGTTGCTTGATGCGCTTAGCCGAGGGATCTTTTGAATCGACAAACTCGTATGTTGGGTAGCCATTTTCATACTCGATAGCGTAGAGTTTTTTGGTGATAGCGTTAATCCATACATTACTTGGGTCTACCACTTTATCTTGGCTTACGAGCTTTTTATCGCCAGTTTTGATATTCACTAAGTATACGCCAGCTGGTTTACCTGCTTCGCTTGCGGTGACATATAAGCTGTCTTTGTCATCGCTAAATGCAATTGGTTTTATTGCGTCTAAGCCAAGATTTAACTTATCAGTATCTCTCCAATTACCGTCATTTCGGTAATATAATTTTGAATTGACGTAGTCTCGAGTGCCACTGACAAAGCGTACGTTGCCATCATGATCGGTTAAGAAATTCGGGTAGGTGATTGGTGCTGTTGCGACTTTTTTGCGTCGACCTTTATATACGTCGACGCGATAAACTTTTTGAGTATTCTCGGCCATATTACTACCGCCACTCCCCCAAGGAAGTGCTTGAACGAGCATATAACGATCATCTTCTGGTAGTGGATCTAGGATATAAGCCGTTGCGCGAATTGGGGTGTTTTTTCTCAGGTTTGAACCGGTTTGCTGTTCACCGCCTTGGTAACCAAAGAGGTAAGTTGCTTTAGAACCGTCGGCGTTGACTGCCATTAATTCGCCGTAATAGAGCGGGTGGTCGCTCCAGCCTTTTAAATATTCTTTTTGCATCACTAGTCGTTCATCATTAACCCATTCGTAATGGCCGACTTGTGCATTACCATTAAAGAAAATAGCGTGTACATAGGATCTATCTGCAGCTTTTAGGATAAGTAGCATGTCTTTACCATCTTTTTTGGTAATCACGCTGAGATAATCTCCTGCTGGAGATATTTTGACTTGCGAGAACTCAGCCGAACGGCTGAATAAATTGGCTGCATCGTTGGTTTTTGCTGATGCGTAGCAACTTAGCCAAGCTAGGCATACTAGGCTAATGGTTTTAATGAGTTTCATACAACTTCCTTGTGAAAAAATATTAGCTTTTATAGATATTTGCAATAATTAGACACGAGGAAAGTAAACCAAAATTAGTAGGTAGGCAATGGTTTTGTACAATTAGGCAGCATGTTTGCTCTGCTGCCTTTTTTTATGATATTTAGCTTTTAGCTCTGCAGTAATTGCTGCTGCACGAATGTCCACTGTTCGTTAAAGTGCTTAGTCGGTTTAAGCTTAAATTCACTGCGAACAAACTGGGCAATTCGGCCTTCGGCAATTGCCATGAGTAAGTTGGCTAACACTGCTTCATCAATGCTAAATGCTTGCCCTTCACGTAGACTCTTCTCGCGTAAAATCTGTTTAAGATGAGTTTCTATCTTTGAGAAAAGCTGGCTAATTCGGCTGCGTAAACGTTCATTTTCACCCAGTAAAGCATCACCATTGAGTACTCTTGAAATCCCTGGATTACGTTCGGCAAAAACCAACAATAGTTGCAGTAACTGCTGGCAACGTTTCATGGTGTCTTTCTCTTCATCCATGATGAGATTGATGCGAGACAGTAATGACTCTTCGATAAACTCAATAAGGCCTTCAAACATCCGTGCTTTGCTCGGAAAGTGGCGATAAAGCGCCGCTTCTGACACACCGACTTCCGCTGCTAATTTGGCGGTAGTGATACGTTGTCCTGGGCTTGTCTCTAACATGGTCGCTAAACATTGTAGGATGTGTTCGCGGCGATTAATCTTTGGGCTTGCAGCCATTTATCAGTCCTTCACTCGATTACTACTGAGCGAGACGGCAAGGAAACAACGCTCCGTGCTGTCCATAAAATGTAGTGGTGTGCTTAAATGTGGTTATTATTTTGTGCCTGAATGGCCAAAGCCGCCAGCACCGCGATCAGAGCTATCAAACTCATCAACAAGCTTAAACTCTGCCTGCACAACGGGAACAAATACTAATTGTGCGAGGCGGTCACCGATTTCTATCGTGAATGGCTCACTGCCGCGATTCCAGCAAGAGACCATTAACGGACCTTGGTAATCTGAATCAATCAATCCGACTAAGTTACCGAGTACGATGCCGTGCTTATGGCCCAAGCCTGAACGAGGCAGAATAATTGCCGCCAAGCTCGGATCTGCTACGTGTACAGCAATACCTGTTGGAATGAGTACGGTTTCACCTGGCTGTATGGTGAGTGCGGTATCAGTAATTGCACGTAGATCCATTCCTGCACTGCCTGGAGTCGCGTAGGCAGGTAACGGAAACTGTGTGCCAATGCGTGAGTCGAGAATTTTCAGTTCGATCGGTGTTTTCATTTCGTTTTTACTTTTTCCGCGATTAGGGTCAGTAATTGCTTGGCTAGAGTTAGCTTGTCGACAGCGGGGAGGTGAGTTACACCATCGTGCCAAAAGACGCTAAGTGCGTTATTGTCGCTATTAAAACCAATGCTGCTATTCGACACATCATTGGCGGCAATCATATCAAGTTTTTTGCGCTCAAGTTTACCTTTTGCGTATTGCTCAACATTATTGGTTTCTGCTGCAAAACCGATCGTAAACGGACGTTTTGGATGACTGGCAACGCTGGCTAAGATATCAGGATTTCGCACTAGCGCAAGTTGCATCTGCTCGGCTGATTTTTTGATCTTACTTTCTGCCACATCAGCAATTCGATAATCAGCTACCGCAGCGCAACCGATAAAAATTTGGTTTTTTTCGACTTCTGGCAGCACAGCATCAAGCATCTGTTGTGCAGACTCCACATCAATGCGGTTGACGTTAGCTGGTGTTGCTAGATTGACTGGCCCGGTAACCAGCGTAACTTTAGCGCCCATTGCTGCTGCGGCACTTGCTAGAGAAAAGCCCATTTTTCCAGAGCTATGGTTAGAAATATATCTAACAGGGTCGATGGCTTCGCGTGTTGGCCCTGCAGTTAACAGTAAAGAGATACCTGCTAATAATGTTGGGCCAAAGAACTGCACGGCTTTTTCAGCGATATCCACCGGCTCTAACATTCTACCTGGACCGACTTCTCCACAGGCTTGTGAGCCTGAATCGGGCCCCCAAACTGTCATGCCTCGCTGAGCGACAGTGACTAAGTTGGCTTGAGTTGCGGCATTGCGATACATCTGCTGGTTCATTGCAGGACAAAGTACGATAGGCGCTTCGGTGGCTAGGCAAGTGGTGGTGATGAGTTCATCAGCCATGCCGTTACTGATACGTGCAATCAGATTTGCGGTAGCTGGTGCCACAATCACTAAGTCTGCCCAACGAGCTAATTCAATATGGCCCATGGATGCTTCAGCGCTTGGGTCAAGAAGATCGGTCGAGACTGGATAGCCTGATAATGCTTGTAGAGTGAGTGGGGTAATAAATTCTTGCGCGCTTTGGCTCATAACGACTCTAACATCGGCACCGCGATCTTTTAGTTTGCGGACTAAGTCTGCTGATTTATAGGCTGCAATACCGCCGCCAATTCCTAAAAGTACTTTCTTGTTTTTCAAACCCATAGCAACTCTTTCCATTATCATTTTTACAGATCAAAATATTATCCGCGCAGCCGTAAGATATCACACTCACTCCGCAGTTGATGAACAAGTTATTAAATTGTCGACCATACTCAACTAGAAATAATGACAAGGAGGTTGTTGTGGGAATTAAAGATTGGCCGCAGGGTGAAGGACCAAGAGAAAAGCTATTGCTGAACGGTGCAGCGCAGCTGTCGGATGCAGAGTTACTTGCTGTACTGCTCAGAGTTGGTTTAAAAGGGTTAAGTGCTGTTGAGCTTGCTCGTATGATGATTACAGAGTTTGGCGGGCTTAGAAGCTTGCTGACAGCCTCTCAAACGCAAGTGTGTCGCTTAGATGGCATCGGCCCTGTTAAGTTTGCTCAATTGCAAGCTGCGGTAGAGATTGGCAAGCGAATTTCGCAGGAAAACCTAAAAAGAGGTAAAATTTTATCGGATCCTGATTTAACTCGAGACTATTTAATGAGACAATTGGGAGATCGTGCCTACGAAGTGTTTGCTATTTTACTACTTGATAGCCAACATCGGGTGATTCAATTCGTTGAATTATTCAGAGGTACCATTAACTCAGCGTCGGTTTATCCACGAGATGTGGTGAGCTTGGTGCTTGAGAAAAAGGCTGCGGCTGTGATCGTGTGTCACAATCATCCCTCTGGAATTGCAGAGCCAAGTACAGCCGATAGACGAATTACTGAGCGATTGAAACAAGCACTACAAACCATCGATGTTCCCTTGCTGGACCATATGGTTGTAGGCGATCGAGAGATAGTTTCTTTCGCTGAACGAGGGTGGATAGATTAATCTAACCCTTGATCTTTGATTTTAGATCCTGTATAAAATGCGCCCTCTGTTGTGTGCCTCAGGCGACGGCCGTGTTCGAGGTACATTAATGCTCGAGCGTTATATATATTGTTTTGGAGAAGTTTGACATGTCAAGAGTATGCCAAGTAACTGGCAAGAAACCAATGGTTGGTAACAACCGTTCGCACGCGAAGAATGCTACGCGTCGTCGTTTTTTACCTAACCTACAGAATCACAGATTCTGGTTAGAAACTGAAAAGCGTTTCGTTAAGCTACGTATCTCTACTAAAGGTATGCGTATCATCGATAAGAAAGGTATTGAAGTTGTTGTTGCTGAACTTCGTGCCCGCGGCGAGAAGGTATAATAAACCATGGCTAAATCTAAAGGTAATCGTGAGAAGATCAAGCTAGTATCTAGCGCTAAAACTGGTCACTTCTACACGACTGAAAAGAACAAGCGTAACATGCCTGAAAAGATGGAAATCAAGAAATTTGATCCTGTTATCCGTCAGCACGTTATGTACAAAGAAGCTAAAATCAAGTAATAACTTGTTTGAAGCATCTTCAAAAGCCTCTATTTTTAGAGGCTTTTTTTTGACCTAAAATTACCGCGCCACTAACACCAATTGTATTAATACCAACTCCATTAAAGAGCTGCTTATTCAGCGGCAGTTAAAATCACTTTAGACAAGTCAGTGCCTATCGCTACTCGTTAT
>NZ_JBFRMK010000289.1:0-675 GCF_041470405.1 Shewanella sp. 10N.286.45.A1 | reverse complement strand
CAGTGATAATAGGGGGTGTCTTCGATACTGATGAGGGTTCGTCTTGGCCTTGGCATACAACCTCCTTGTTAAATGCGCTTTTAAAGCTTAGCAAGAGAGGGTTATTTGTGCCATTAACTATGGGTGGCTATGTCTTTGCTCTAAATGCTCATCGATGACTTCACCTTTAGCGAACTGTTGAGTTAACGTCGTGCCGTTAAACAGTTTATGCCATTGCAGAACTACATCCCTATCTGACCAAGCATTAACCTGCTCGACATCGATATACAGCACCACATGTAAGTGATTACTCATCACTGCGTAAGCGGCAACATCAATCGCAAACACCTCTGTGAGCTTGAGTATTTGCTCTTCAACCCAAGCTCTTCGATGGTCGTAATTTTTACCTGTGTATTTATCATCACCGCAGAGAAAGGCGCGTCGAACAACACGGCTACAGCAGTGATAATAGGGGGGTGTCTTCGATACTGATGAGGGTTCGTCTTGGGCGCGGCATACAACCTCCTTGTTAAATGCTCAAATCAAGCATAGTAGGAGGTTGCGATTGATGCCATTAACAATGGGTGATGAGATGGACGCTCCCAATTGCGGCGTCAATGCGCCAAACTGATGTTGAATTAAACAGTTACCTTAGGAGCATCCATCATGAAAGTTACCACTATTGCTATCGATCTT
>NZ_JBFRMK010000288.1:0-3973 GCF_041470405.1 Shewanella sp. 10N.286.45.A1 | reverse complement strand
AGGGAATAACCATTTCTTCCACAATGCGGCTTGAATTGAAAGCCCGGAGAAAGCTCTGAACTGAGTATATCCTTAGTGGAATTGATATAAGATCCATTTTATTTTTAACTGTCTAGCTAGTTTTGCATCTACAGGGCTGGTTGTTAGCCATTACACTGCTTATAATGCTGTTCATAAAAATTTATCATTAGGCTCTTTCCGAGCTAGTTGCACAACCTAATTCAGGACGGTTTCATGTATCAAACCACTGCAGCACTGCGTAGTGCTTTTTTGGAATATTTCCGCACAAATGGCCACCAGGTCGTTGATAGTAGTTCTCTCGTGCCGGGTAATGACCCAACACTGTTATTTACCAATGCGGGCATGAACCAGTTCAAGGACGTTTTTCTTGGTGAAGATAAGCGTCGTTATAGCCGTGCGACCTCTTCGCAACGCTGTGTTCGCGCAGGTGGTAAACATAATGATTTGGACAATGTGGGTTATACCGCTCGTCACCATACCTTTTTTGAAATGCTGGGTAATTTTAGCTTTGGCGATTACTTTAAAGAAGATGCAATTAACTTTGCATGGAACTTCTTAACTCAAGAGTTAAAGCTACCTAAAGAGCGTTTATGCGTAACCATTTACGAAACAGATAACGAAGCATACGATATCTGGACGAAGAAAGTCGGCGTGGCACCAGACAATATTATTCGCATTGGTGATAACAAGGGCGCAGCTTATGCGTCAGATAACTTCTGGCAGATGGGTGACACTGGCCCTTGTGGTCCATGTACTGAGATATTTTACGATCACGGTAAGCATATCTGGGGCGGACGTCCAGGCACGCCTGAGGAAGATGGCGACAGATTTATTGAGATCTGGAACATCGTATTCATGCAGTACAATCGTCAATCTGATGGAGCAATGAACCCACTTCCAAAGCCATCGGTTGATACTGGTATGGGTATTGAGCGTATCGCCGCTATTATGCAAGGTGTGCACTCAAATTACGAAATCGATATCTTCCAAGCGCTTATCAAAAAGACCGCTGAAATTCTTGGGGTTACTGATCTAGAAAATAAATCACTACGCGTTATCTCTGATCATATTCGCTCTTGTGCTTTCCTTATTGCTGATGGGGTAATGCCATCAAATGAAGGTCGCGGTTATGTACTTCGCCGTATTATTCGCCGTGCAGTGCGTCACGGTAATAAGTTGGGCGCATCAAGTAGCTTTTTCTACAAGTTAGTACCAACACTGATTGAAGTGATGGGCGATGCAGCTAAAGGGTTAGTTGCAACGCAAGCAATCGTTGAAAAATCACTTAAAGCCGAAGAGGAGCAATTTGCTCGTACTCTAGAGCGCGGTCTTGGTATTTTAGACAATGCACTATCAAACCTGAAGGGCGATGTACTCGACGGTGAAACAGCATTTAAGCTGTATGATACTTATGGCTTCCCAGTTGATTTAACCGCAGATGTTTGTCGTGAGCGCGATATCACTGTTGATGAAGCAGGTTTTAAAACCGCAATGGCAGAACAACGTAGTCGAGCACAAGCGGCTGGTCAATTTGAGACTGATTACAACGAAGGCCTCAAAATTGATGAACAGAGCGGCTTTGTTGGTTACCAAGAACTTAATAACCAAGCGACTGTTACTGCTATCTATAAAGAAGGTAAGTCAGTTGATGTTTTGAATGCTGGTGACGAAGCGGTTATCGTACTCGATAACACGCCGTTTTACGGCGAGTCAGGCGGACAGTGCGGTGATAAAGGTGTGCTATTAGCTGATGGTGTTGAGTATCAAGTAGCTGATACACAAAAATATGGTCAGGCAATCGGCCATATCGGTAAGCTTAGCGAAGGTTCTATTAACGTAGGGCTGAGCATAGCAACTAATGTTGATAAGAAGCTGCGTCACCGCACAGAGTTAAACCACTCAGTTACGCATCTTTTACACGCAGCATTACGCCAAGTATTAGGTACTCATGTGACTCAAAAAGGCTCATTGGTAGATCCTGAGCGTTTACGTTTCGACTTTTCTCATTTTGAAGGTGTGAAAGCATCAGAGATTAAAGAAGTTGAAGAGTTGGTTAACACTCAAATTCGCCGTAACCATGAACTGAAAGCTGAAGTCATGGATATTGAGCAAGCTAAAGAGAAAGGCGCTATGGCGCTGTTTGGCGAAAAATATGACGCAGAAGTGCGTGTAGTGACAATGGGTGACTTTTCTATAGAACTTTGTGGCGGTACACACGTTGGTCGTACTGGTGATATTGGTCTGTTTAAGATAACTTCAGAAGGCGGTATTGCTGCTGGTGTTCGCCGTATTGAAGCGGTAACTGGCGCTGCAGCTATGGCCTACGTTGCTAAACAGCAAGCTTCGCTTGAAGAGGCTGCTGCATTGCTTAAAGGCGATAGCGCTTCTGTTGTGGCAAAACTTAAGGCACAACTTGATAAGTCGAAAGCTCTTGAGAAAGAACTTGCTCAGCTAAAAGATAAGTTAGCTGCGGCGACCAGTGCAGACCTTGCTGGAGAAGCGGTTGAGATTAATGGCATTAAAGTTTTAGTTAAGAAGTTAGAAGGGGTTGATGCTGGTTCACTTCGTGGCTTACAAGATGAGCTTAAACAAAAGCTGAAATCAGGGATTGTGGTCTTAGGTATTGCTGGAGACGCGAAAGTTAACTTAATTGCCGGTGTAACTAAAGATCTTACTGGCAAGGTGAAAGCTGGCGAACTTGTTGCCTCAATTGCAGTTCAGGTTGGTGGCAAGGGCGGTGGACGTCCTGATATGGCCCAAGCAGGTGGTAGTCAACCAGAGAACCTACAAGGGGCCCTGGATAGTGTTCTACCTTGGCTTGCTGAAAAACTCGCTTAGTAACACCGCCTGTTAAATATTGCATTTTAAAACGCTCTATATGAGCGTTTTTTGTTGTCAAAAGCTTAAAATTTGACGTAAGTGATAAGGCGAATGCTAACGGATAGCAAACTTATTGCAGAAATATAGCTATTTGCGACAAAACTAGTAGATATCACAGTTAACTTTGGTATGGTTGATAGTGATAATTGAGAGTTGATTGGCTAAGTACATTGTTAAGTCGTTGCATGAAAGGTTTCATCCTTTTTTCATGCTTGTTTAATTTCAATGTTTAATAATAGCCTTGTTGGTGCAGTTTTTTCTTAATATGGCTTATAGATTTGACCTAGTGAAATCGTGTAAACGGTTTTAAAGGTGCAATTAATTGACTTATTTCAAATTGATTACTGTTAATTTGTACTAAGCTAACTCTATAATATATATATAACGGAATAATGCCGTATAAAGCAGATCTAGGAACTAAAGGAGCAAAATAATGCTGATATTGACTCGTCGTGTTGGTGAAACACTGATGATTGGTGATGAAGTAACTGTCACTGTATTAGGCGTTAAAGGTAACCAAGTACGAATTGGTGTAAATGCACCTAAAGAAGTCTCTGTCCATCGTGAAGAGATTTATCAACGCATTCAATCTGAAAAATCAGGCTCTGCTCCAGAAGGCGGAAACTTCTGATTGTAGTTCGATGATTACTGAGAATTTTAGAAGCTAGTTTTTTAACTGGCTTTTTTATTTTTTGGAATTAGAAAAGCCTCTTTATGGCTGCTGTTAGTCCGATATACAGTCAACATGCTTAAAAACAGTTCAAACAGAAATAGTTTCTTAAAAATGGTTTGACTTATTTTCGGCAAACAGTAATATGTGCGCCAAGAAACGGAGAGGTGGCCGAGTGGCCGAAGGCGCTCCCCTGCTAAGGGAGTATGGGCTTTAACTCCCATCGAGGGTTCGAATCCCTCCTTCTCCGCCATTTCTTAAAGTAGACGACGATGCGGATGTAGCTCAGCTGGATAGAGTACCTGGCTACGAACCAGGCGGTCGGAGGTTCGAATCCTCCCATCCGCACCATAATCTACTGTTGTGTTTAAATGTTTTAGTGAGCGGATGTAGCTCAGCTGG
>NZ_JBFRMK010000287.1:874-12891 GCF_041470405.1 Shewanella sp. 10N.286.45.A1 | reverse complement strand
CTTGATTTGAGTATTTAACAAGGAGGTCGGCATGCCACGCCCAAGAAGAACGTTAATTAGCATCGAAGATACTTCCTATTACCACTGTTGCAGCCGTGTGGTTAGACGCGCCTTCCTGTGTGGTGATGATAAATACACGGGTAAGAATTACGACCATCGCCGCAGCTGGGTTGAAGCGCAAATATTGAAGTTAACAGACGTGTTCGCCATGAACAAAATTCATAGACAGATAGCAGAAGGTAAACATGCTATGTCAGGCAATAAAAAAGGCACTCAATGAGTGCCTTTTAGTGTTAATTACTTAATTAAGTGTAATTAACCGCGTTTGTCTTTAGCAACAAAGCTACGTTCTGCATCACCAGTGTATAACTGACGCGGACGGCTGATCTTGTGACCAGGCTGATCTAGCATCTCTTTCCAATGTGCAATCCAACCTACTGTGCGCGCTAGGGCGAACAGTACAGTGAACATGCTCGTTGGAATACCAATAGCCTTCATGATGATCCCTGAGTAGAAATCAACATTCGGATATAGCTTCTTAGAAACGAAATACTCGTCTTCTAGTGCGATGCGTTCAAGTTCCATTGCAACATCTAACAATGGGTCATTGACGTTAAGTTCTGCAAGTACTTCATGACAGGTTTCACGCATCACTTTTGCGCGAGGGTCGAAGTTCTTGTAAACACGGTGTCCGAAGCCCATTAGACGGAAAGGATCTTCTTTATCCTTGGCACGTGCAATGAACTCAGGAATACGATCAACACTACCAATCTCTTCAAGCATGTTTAAGCAAGCTTCGTTTGCACCACCATGAGCTGGTCCCCAAAGAGACGCGATACCCGCAGCGATACAAGCAAATGGGTTAGCCCCAGATGAACCTGCTAAACGTACAGTTGAAGTTGATGCATTCTGTTCGTGATCGGCATGTAGGATGAAGATACGATCCATAGCACGTTCAACGATTGGGTTAACCTTGTACTCTTCACATGGCACAGCAAACATCATGCTTAGGAAGTTACCTGCGTAGCTTAAGTCGTTACGTGGGTAGACAAATGGTTGACCAATTGAGTACTTGTAGCACATTGCAGCAATTGTTGGCATTTTAGAAACCAAACGGAAAGCAGCAATTTCACGGTGACGTTCGTCATTCACGTCCAAAGAGTCTTGGTAGAATGCCGATAGGGCACCTGTAACACCACATAACATTGCCATTGGGTGAGCATCACGTCTGAAACCTCTAAAGAAGCTTGCAAGTTGCTCATTCACCATGGTGTGGTTTTTAACCATATGCACGAAAGATTCGTACTGTGCTTTATTCGGAAGCTCTCCGTAAAGCAACAAATAGCATAGATCTAAATAATCAGAATCTACGGCCAACTCGCCAATTGGGTAACCGCGGTGAAGCAAGATCCCTTGTGCGCCGTCGATATAAGTAATTGCTGATTCACAGGAGGCTGTTGCGAGAAATCCTGGATCGAAGGTAAAGTGCCCTTTGCTACCTAGTTTACTGATGTCAATTACATCAAATCCTGCCGTTCCTTTTTTGATCGGCAGATCGATTGAATCATTCCCCGGTAGTTCTAACTTGGCTATATTTTCAGCCATACCCCATTCTCCTTACTTCATTCTTATTGAGTGCGGCTTATCAAACGCCAATACTTTACAGTGGATCTGGGTCACATTTCAATTTAAATAAGCGTTTAAATTTCTTAGACCATGGTCTTATTCAAGTGTAACCACTTGTTGCAACAGCCACTTGGCAGATTTTTTTACCAAAAAAACTATATTTCCATAATGTGATGTTTGTATTTGACATTTCACCCACGTATACTTGCTGCGGCTCAGATGAGCTGCAGACATTAGCGAATAGTTATCACTTTTTTACATACTTAATTAGTGCTCACTAAACTGTTAAATGTTTGTTTAAAGTTTTCTTTTGTGAAGGGCGTAAACCGTGACCTAGTTCACGGATGAAGATCCAAGCAAAAGCGGTTCGTATAACAAAAATTAGCTCAATTGAGCAGAGTGAGCAGAACGTGAAAAAGCAAAGACCTGTCCATTTAGATCTGCAGACTGTAAAGTTTCCTGCAACGGCCATCGCGTCCATCCTACATCGTGTATCGGGCGTTATTATGTTGTTTGCTGTCGGTATCCTTATCTGGTTGCTTAATGAGTCATTAGCATCCGCGGAAAGTTTTGCTGGCGTCCAATCTCTTTTTGATAGCTTTATCGTTAAGTTTATCGTTTGGGGAATTCTTACTGCACTGGGTTATCACTTGATAGTGGGTTTGCGCCACTTAGTGATGGATGCCGGTTACTGGGAAGAACTCTCTTCAGGATTAACTTCAGCTAAAGTCGCTATTGCATTGTCAGTAGTGTTTTCAATCATTGCGGGGATTTGGGTATGGTAACAAATGCAGCAAGTCTTGGTCGCAGCGGTGTCCATGACTACATTCTTATACGTGCAAGTGCAGTAATTCTAGCCTGTTACACTATTTTTATGGTTGGTTTTATCGCATGTAGCTCTCCACTGACTTATGATGCATGGCACGGGTTGTTCAGTGCTCTGCCAATGAAAGTCTTCACACTTCTCGCACTGGTTGCGATTCTAGTCCATTCATGGATTGGTATTTGGCAGGTACTTACCGATTACGTTAAGTGTGTGTCTCTACGTGGTGTACTTCAGTTTGTTTTTGTCGTAGCAGCCTTCTCTTATTTGGCAGCAGGCATTTTGATAGTGTGGGGTGTTTAAGTGGGTATTCCAGTTCGCGAATTTGACGCGGTTGTTATCGGCGCTGGTGGCGCAGGTATGCGCGCGGCACTACAAATTTCTAAAGAAGGTAAGAGCTGCGCGCTGTTATCTAAAGTTTTCCCTACTCGTTCTCATACAGTATCTGCGCAGGGTGGTATTACCGTAGCGCTGGGTAATGCCCATGAAGATCACTGGGAACAGCACATGTACGATACTGTGAAAGGTTCTGATTTTATCGGTGACCAAGAAGCTATCGAATTTATGTGTAAAACCGGACCGGAAGCGGTCATCGAACTTGAGCAAATGGGTCTACCTTTCTCTCGATTTGAAAACGGTACTATTTACCAACGCCCATTCGGCGGCCAGTCTAAAAACTTTGGTGGCGAGCAAGCTGCACGTACCGCAGCAGCGGCTGACCGTACCGGTCACGCGCTTCTTCATTGCTTATACCAGCAAAATGTTAAACATAAGACTGAAGTTTTCTCAGAGTGGTACGCACTTGATTTAGTTAAAAACGAAGACGGTGTCATTGTCGGTTGTACTGCAATCGAAATTGAAACTGGCGAAATCGTTTACTTTAAAGCCAAAGCAACCATTCTAGCGACGGGTGGAGCAGGGCGTATTTACGCATCTACCACTAACGCGCACATTAACACTGGTGACGGTGTGGGTATGGCGATGCGCGCTGGCGTTCAAATGCAAGACATGGAAATGTGGCAGTTCCACCCAACGGGTATTGCTGGCGCTGGTGTTCTTGTGACTGAAGGTTGTCGTGGTGAAGGCGGATACTTGCTGAACAAAGATGGCGAGCGCTTCATGGAACGTTATGCTCCAAACGCTAAAGATTTGGCATCTCGTGACGTGGTTGCACGTTCTATGATGACTGAAATCCGCGAAGGTCGTGGTCTTGACGGTCCTTTAGGTCCGCACTGTTTACTAAAACTTGATCACTTAGGTAAAGAAACCCTTGAAGCGCGCCTTCCAGGTGTTTGTGAATTGTCTCGTACATTCGCACATATCGATCCTGCAGATGGTCCAATTCCAGTATTACCGACTTGTCACTATATGATGGGTGGCTTGCCCGCTAAAGTAAGTGGTCAGGTTCTTCGTCAAAATGACGACGGCACTGAAGAAGATATCGTTGGTTTATTCGCTGTGGGTGAGATTGCTTGTGTATCAGTACACGGCGCTAACCGTCTAGGTGGTAACTCACTACTCGATTTAGTGGTATTTGGGCGAGCTGCGGGTCAACACTTAGGTAAAGCACTTGATGCAACACCTAATCCTAAAGATGCTTCAGATGCTGATATCGAATCATCGCTAGCTCGCTTGAATCGTTGGGAAAGCAACAAAGAAGGTGAAGATCCTGCGGTTATCCGTAAAGATCTACAACTTTGTATGCAGCTTAACTTCTCTGTATTTAGAAGTGGCGACGCAATGGCTGAAGGCCTTAAAGAGCTTAAAGCGATTCGTACCCGTTTAGAGAATGCCAAGCTGTCTGACAATTCATCTGAGTTTAATACTCAACGTATCGAATGTTTAGAGCTTGATAATTTGATGGCGACAGCGATTGCAACTGCAACCGCAGCTAACTTCCGTACGGAAAGTCGTGGTGCGCATTCACGTGAAGATTTCTTAGACCGTGATGATGAAAACTGGTTATGCCACAGTGTATATGACCCAGTTACCGAGCTAATGACTAAGCGTGATGTGAACATGGAGCCTAAGCTTCGTGATGCATTCCCGCCTATCAAACGTACTTACTAAGGAGACGCGACGATGAAATTGGAATTTGCAGTTTATCGCTACAATCCTGATGTAGATACTAAGCCATACATGAAGGATTACACTTTAGAAGTGGATGAAGGTACCGATATGATGGTCCTTGATGCATTGATGAAGCTGAAAGAGTTAGATTCAACATTGTCATTTAGACGTTCATGCCGTGAAGGTGTGTGTGGTAGTGACGGTGTCAATATGAATGGTAAAAATGGACTAGCGTGTATCACGCCTGTTTCTACCTTCAAGAACAAGAAGATTGAGATCCGCCCGCTACCAGGCATGCCTGTAGTGCGCGACTTAATCGTCGACTTAACTCAGTTCTACACTCAGTATGAAAAGATTAAGCCGTATTTGATTAACGATGAAAAAACGCCTGCGCGTGAACATCTGCAATCTCCTGAAGAGCGTGAGCATTTAGATGGACTCTATGAGTGTATTATGTGTGCATGTTGTTCTACAGCTTGTCCGTCATTCTGGTGGAACCCTGATAAGTTCATCGGTCCAAGTGGCTTGCTACACGCATACCGCTTCTTGATCGACAGCCGCGACACCGCGACTGAAGAGCGTTTGTCAGAGCTTGATGATGCATACAGTGTATTCCGCTGCCACGGCATCATGAACTGTGTTGATGTTTGTCCTAAAGGGCTTAACCCGACAAAAGCAATTGGACACATCAAGTCTATGCTTCTGAAGAGAGCCGTTTAATGCAGTTTAAAGAGCCGATATTGATATAGCTCTATGAGAGTCACTTTCTTTATTGGAAGTGACTCTTTTTGTGTCATGGAAGACAATATAAAGATAATCTGGAACTCTAGGGGCTACAGAGATTACAGACAATTTGGGTTTGCTCGAACTATCTGTATTTATGACTTTGGCTAAGCACGTGTATAAGTTTGAAAGGAATAGAAATGCACCAAGGCATCATGAAAGCCTGGCTCGAATCGTCTCATCTTAATGGCGCGAATTCGACCTATGTAGAAGAGATGTATGAAGCCTATCAAGATGACCCACAGTCAGTAACAGAAGACTGGCGAGTCGTGTTTGATAACCTCCCTCTAGTGAATGGTACCTCTAGTGAAGTGCCTGAAGCTGCCCACTCTAAAGTACGTGACTATTTTCGTAGTCTTGCATTAGACGGACGTCAGAAAGGCTCACCAAAAGTGACCGATCATGAAGTCGATGCAAAACAAGTTAAAGTCCTACAGCTAATTAACGCGCACCGTTTTCGCGGTCACCAGAACGCGAGCTTGGATCCGCTAGATATTTGGAAGCGCGATACCGTTTCTGAATTAGACCCTGCTTTCCATGGTCTAGATAGCGATGATATGCAGCGTGAATTTAATACCGGTTCATTTGCACATGGTGGCGACACCATGAAGTTAGTTGATCTGGTAAAAGCGCTGAAAGCAACATACTGTGGCTCGATTGGCGCTGAGTATATGCACATTACCGATACAGATGAAAAGCGTTGGATCCAGCAACGTCTTGAGCCATCTTTAGGTGCTGCCAACTACTCAAAAACTGATAAAACTCGAATTCTAGAAGGGCTTAATGCCGCAGAAGGTATGGAAAAATACCTTGGTGCTAAGTTCCCAGGTGCAAAGCGTTTCTCACTTGAAGGTGGTGATGCGCTGGTACCTATGATGCGTGAAATTATTTATCGTGCGGGTGATGCTGGTACCAAAGAAGTGGTTATCGGTATGGCGCATCGCGGTAGACTTAACGTATTAGTTAACATTCTGGGTAAGAAACCGTCGGAATTGTTTGATGAATTTGCTGGTAAGCACAGTGATGAGCTTAACGGTAGTGGTGATGTAAAGTATCACCAAGGTTTTTCATCTGACTTTGAAACTCCAGGCGGGAATGTCCATCTTGCACTTGCTTTTAACCCATCTCACTTAGAGATCGTCAATCCAGTGGTTATTGGCTCTGTACGCGCTCGTTTAGATCGACGCCAATGTGATACTGGCCTGCAAGTGATGCCAATTACCATTCATGGTGATTCAGCGATTACGGGTCAAGGTATCGTTCAAGAAACCTTTAACATGTCGCAAACTCGTGGCTTCAAGGTTGGCGGTTCAATTCGTATCGTAGTCAACAACCAAGTTGGTTTCACGACTAACCTAACTGAAGATGTGCGTTCTACGGAATATTGTACCGATATCGCTAAGATGGTACAGGCGCCAATTTTCCACGTGAATGCTGACGACCCTGAAGCGGTTGCTTTTGTCTCACAACTTGCTGTTGATTACCGTAACGAATTTAAGCGTGATGTGGTCATTGATCTGGTTTGTTATCGCCGTCATGGTCATAACGAAGCGGATGAGCCGAGTGCAACTCAGCCACTGATGTACGCAAAAATCAAGAAGCATCCAACACCAAGAAAGATTTACGCCGACAAACTTATTGCCGAAAACGCAATGGGTGCGGATGACGTAACCTCTATGGTAAATGCTTACCGTGACGCGTTAGATGATGGTGATTGTGTCGTCAAAGAGTGGCGTCCTATGACGTTACATTCTGTTGATTGGACACCTTATATTGGCGCTGAATGGAATGATGACTACGACGCGCATATGTCGATGGACAGAATCAAGAACCTAGCAGAAAAAATCAGCTATGTTCCTGAAAGCCATAAGCTGCAGTCTCGTGTTGCCAAGATCTATAAAGATCGTTTATTGATGGCTTCAGGTGAGAAATTGTTAGATTGGGGCTTTGCTGAGACATTAGCTTACGCGTCAATTCTTGAAGATAAGCAGCGTATCCGCATTACCGGTCAAGATTCAGGCCGTGGTACTTTCTTCCATCGTCATGCTGTACTGCATAATCAAAATGACGCAACGGCATACATGCCACTGCGTAATATTGCTGATGACCAAGGTCCAATCGACCTTACCGACTCTGTTCTATCAGAAGCATCAGTACTTGCATTTGAATATGGTTATGCCACTGCAGAACCTGGTGGACTAACACTTTGGGAAGCGCAGTTTGGTGATTTTGCTAACTGTGCCCAGGTCGTTATTGATCAGTTCTTATCATCTGGTGAGCAAAAGTGGGGCCGTTTATGTGGTCTGACTATGCTGTTGCCACATGGTTATGAAGGTCAGGGACCAGAGCATTCAAGTGCACGTTTAGAGCGTTTCTTACAGCTTTGTGCGAATCACAATATGCAGGTTTGTGTGCCATCTACACCGGCGCAGGTTTACCACATGTTGCGTCGCCAAGTTGTGCGTCCAATGCGTCGCCCACTTGTCGTTATGTCACCTAAATCATTGCTGCGTCATCCATTAGCCGTTTCAAGCATGGAAGAGCTTACTGAAGGTACATTCCAGAATGTTATCGGTGAAATAGATGAACTTGACGCGAGTAAAGTCGACAGAGTCGTATTCTGTAGCGGTAAGGTTTACTTTGAGCTACTAGAGCGTCGTCGTAAAGAAGGTCAAGATAACGTCGCACTTATTCGTGTGGAGCAGCTTTATCCGTTCCCTCATGAAGAAGCTGCCACAGCACTTGCTGACTATGCTCACGTTAAAGATTTTGTTTGGTGCCAAGAAGAGCCTCAAAATCAGGGTGCTTGGTATTGTAGCCAACATCACTTCTGGAGCGTTATCCCAGCAGGAGCTCAATTGAGTTATGCCGGTCGTGAAGCTTCAGCTGCGCCAGCATGTGGTTACCCTGCATTGCACGCTCAGCAACAAGAATCGTTAATTAGCAGCGCATTAAAGCTGTAGTAATAGACATTATATAAAAAGGATCGTTATCCATGAGTATCGAAATTAAGGTACCCGTTCTGCCAGAATCTGTTGCTGATGCAACTATTGCTACTTGGCATGTTCAAGCTGGCGAGCAAGTTTCTCGTGATCAAATCCTTGTTGATATTGAAACTGATAAAGTAGTACTTGAAGTTGTTGCACCTGAAGATGGTCAAATTGCTGAATTCCTTGCGGAAGAGGGTGAGACTGTCTTAGGCGAAGCTGTTATCGCTAACTTTGTTGCTGGCGCAGTTGCTGGTCAAGAAGTAACTAAAGCTGAAGCAGAAGCGGCAACTCCGGCAGAAGCTGAAGAGACAAGTGATGCGCTAAGCCCATCAGTGCGTCGTTTAATCGCTGAGCATAATGTTGATGCTGCTGCGGTTAAAGGCACCGGTGTTGGTGGACGTATCACTAAAGAAGACGTTGAAGCTTTCGTTAAGAATGCTAAAGCGGCACCAGCGCCTGCAAGCGCTCCAGCTGCGGTAGCTGCGCCGCTTGCTGATCGTAGCGAGAAGCGTGTACCAATGACACGTCTTCGCAAAACGATTGCTAATCGTCTACTAGAAGCTAAAAACTCTACTGCCATGCTAACCACGTTTAACGAAGTTAACATGAAGCCAATTATGGATATCCGTAAGCAGTATCAAGAGATTTTTGAGAAGCGTCATGGTATCCGTTTAGGCTTTATGTCTTTCTATGTTAAAGCAGTGACAGAAGCGCTTAAACGCTTCCCAGAAGTTAATGCTTCTATTGACGGCGATGAAATTGTTTATCACAACTATTTTGATGTCAGTATTGCTGTTTCAACGCCACGTGGCCTTGTGACTCCAGTTCTGCGTGATACCGATAAGATGAGTCTAGCTGATATCGAGCGTAATGTTCGTGAGCTTGCACTTAAAGGACGTGACGGTAAATTAACCGTTGCTGACATGACTGGCGGTAACTTTACTGTGACTAACGGTGGTGTATTCGGTTCATTGATGTCTACCCCAATTTTGAACCTGCCACAAAGCGCGATTTTAGGCATGCATGCCATCAAAGATCGTCCTATGGCAGTAAATGGTCAGGTTGAAATCCTGCCTATGATGTACCTCGCACTTTCTTACGACCACCGTATCGTAGATGGTCGTGAGTCGGTTGGTTATTTGGTTGCTATTAAAGACTTCCTAGAAGACCCAACTCGTCTGTTACTTGACCTTTAAGGTTAAGGCAGACAATACCCTCGTTGCAGGCCCAATAGGGCCTGTTGAAAAATTGACAAGAAGTATAATGGATAGATCATCATGAATTTGCATGAGTATCAGGCAAAATCTTTATTTGCCGAATATGGTTTACCAGTGTCAGAAGGTTTTGCATGTGATACAGCTCAAGAAGCTGTTGAAGCGGCAGGCCATATTGGCGGTGATATGTGGGTTGTTAAGTGTCAAGTACACGCAGGCGGCCGTGGTAAAGCAGGTGGCGTTAAAGTCACTGGCGATAAAGAAGAGATAAGAGCGTTTGCTGAAAATTGGTTAGGTAAGAACTTAGTGACTTACCAAACTGATGAGAAGGGTCAGCCAGTTGCTAAAATCTTAGTAGAAAGCTGTACTGACATTGCAAATGAATTGTACTTAGGTGCTGTTGTTGACCGTGCTACACAACGTGTTGTGTTTATGGCATCAACTGAAGGCGGCGTTGAAATTGAAACTGTGGCAGAAGAAACGCCAGAGCTCATTCACAAAGCAATTATTGACCCGCTAACAGGTCCACAGCCATACCAGGCTCGTGATCTTGGTTTTAAGTTGGGTCTAACTCCAACTCAAATGAAGCAGTTCACTAAGGTCTTTATGGGCTTAGCGAAAATGTTTGAAGATCATGATTTCGCACTGCTTGAAATCAACCCGCTTGTAATCACAGACGAAGGTAACATTCACTGTCTTGATGGCAAGATCGGTATCGACGGTAACGCACTTTTCCGTCAACCTAAAATCCGTGAAATGCACGATCCATCACAAGATGATGCTCGTGAAGCTCACGCGGCTAAGTTCGAACTTAACTACGTAGCACTAGACGGAAACGTTGGCTGCATGGTTAACGGCGCAGGCCTTGCAATGGGTACGATGGATATCGTAAACCTGCACGGTGGCAAGCCAGCTAACTTCCTAGACGTTGGCGGCGGAGCGACAAAAGAACGTGTTGCTGAAGCATTCAAGATTATCTTGTCTGACTCTAACGTTAAAGCTGTTCTTGTGAACATCTTTGGCGGTATCGTTCGTTGCGACATGATTGCTGAAGGCATCATTGGCGCTGTTAAAGAAGTTGGCGTTGAAGTACCTGTTGTTGTTCGTCTTGAAGGTACTAACGCTGATCTTGGTCGTGAAGTTCTTGCTAACTCTGATCTAGACATCATTGCTGCTACAAGTCTTACTGATGCAGCTGAGCAAGTCGTTAAAGCTGCGGAGAGCAAATAATGTCTGTATTAATTAATAAAGATACTAAAGTAATCTGTCAGGGTTTCACTGGCGGTCAAGGTACTTTCCACTCTGAGCAAGCTATCGCTTACGGTACTCAGATGGTTGGTGGTGTATCTCCAGGAAAAGGCGGTCAGGTTCATTTAGGTCTTCCAGTATTTAATACTGTTAAAGATGCTGTCGCTGCAACTGGCGCAACTGCTACTGTTATCTACGTGCCTGCACCTTTCTGTAAAGATGCAATCCTAGAAGCAATCGACGGTGGCATTGAGCTGATCGTTTGTATTACTGAAGGGATCCCAACGTTAGATATGCTTCAAGTTAAAGTTAAGCTTGAAGAGACTGGCGTTCGTATGATCGGTCCTAACTGTCCAGGTGTTATCACTCCTGGTGAGTGTAAGATTGGTATCATGCCTGGTCATATCCACAAGCCTGGTAAAGTCGGTATTGTTTCACGCTCTGGTACACTAACGTACGAAGCCGTTAAGCAAACGACTGATGAAGGTTTTGGCCAATCTACTTGTGTAGGTATTGGTGGTGACCCTATTCCTGGTACTAACTTCATCGACGTATTGGAAATGTTCCAAAACGATCCACAAACTGAAGCAATCGTGATGATTGGTGAAATTGGTGGTACTGCTGAAGAAGAAGCGGCTGAATACATTAAAGCTAACGTAACTAAGCCTGTTGTTTCGTACATTGCTGGTGTAACTGCACCGGAAGGCAAGCGTATGGGTCATGCGGGGGCAATTATCGCTGGTGGTAAAGGTACTGCGGAAGATAAGTTTGCTGCTCTAGAAGCTGCAGGCGTAACTACTGTACGTTCTCTTGCTGACATCGGTAAAGCTTTACGTACTAAAACGGGTTGGTAATAACCTAGTTTTATTAAAAGCCGCTCTTTAGAGCGGCTTTTTTATGGGAGTAACAAACTGAATTTCGCTCATATAGCATTCCCTCTCTTAGACTGACACTAAAGCCTCTAATATCAATACCAATCGATACAATGATTCACTCAGGTTGGCGCGTTATATCACGCTGATTATATCTATAATGCTTAGGCATGAATGCCGTATTTTGGTCATTATGGCGTACTAAAAGTTGATAAGTGTTTAGTTGTCGTTATTAAATATTGATTTTAATTCAATGATATAGGTTTTTTGTAGCTAGTAACGCACAAGTGTATAGTGTATATTGTATATCAATGGTGTTTTGTGCTTATGCTACAAAATCAAACCAAGGTTATCGCTTAGGAGTAATACCACCAGTATAAAGATTTGATCG
>NZ_JBFRMK010000287.1:0-161 GCF_041470405.1 Shewanella sp. 10N.286.45.A1 | reverse complement strand
GATTTGATCGCTCAGCGAGCGTTTAACGGTTTTGAAGAAAGTTAATGAATCAAGGGCATAGTAGAACTAGGTTTAAGTTAATTAACGCTGTATCAGAACTGCAAAATTCGCCAGTAAGGAGTGTTTTTGCTACCTACTTTTGCGTTGAATAAATTCATAAG
>NZ_JBFRMK010000286.1:1795-4019 GCF_041470405.1 Shewanella sp. 10N.286.45.A1 | reverse complement strand
TAGTAGGAGGTCGCGATTGATTCCATTAACTATGGCTGTCTATGTATTTTCCTGTCTATGTATTTTCCTGATATAGAAAAAGTTATCTGAATTAGGGACGTAATTCGTAAATCGTAACTCGGAAATATCCAGAAACGGGTTAGGGGCTGACTCATTTATGCCCCAAAGCTTGTTTCGCTTCTAAATACGTTCCAGCTCGGCTGGCTAATTTTGACATACTAAAAGTAATGTGTGGCAAAACGTAAAATGCGATCCTATTGCCCTCTATTTATTCTAAAAACATCAAAAAATACAATCGCGTAAAGTGGCATAATATCTCCGAATTATTCTGATAAACTACACCAGAGATTTTTAATCAGGAGTGATAATGCCTCAATCAGCATTCGCAAATTTACCCCCGTTACCATTTCTAGTTATTTCTGCACTACTAGCTCTAGTACTTTTTATCGTTATTGCTCGACTGAAATCTACAAAACGAGAACTGGAAGATTCCAAACAGGAAACCGAAAAGGCTTCTCAAGCACTTGCTGACTATGAGATGCAATATTCTGGCATCATCAACGTGGATAAAGAGATTGAGGTTCGAGAGCAAGCATCTAAATTGCGCCAAGACGAAGCTAATGCAGTTTTTTTAGAGGTCACAAATGATATTGAGCAACTCAAGTCGAGTTACAAAGAAAAGAAAGGCATATATGATTCACTCATCCATAAAATAGGCATTTATGACGATGACGTTGAGTTGCTAGAACTAGGCTTCTACGAACCACACTTTGACTTTGACACTGCGGAGCAATTTAAAGAGAAAATCCGCGAATGCAAAGAACGTCAAAAAGACCTTCTTCGCGTGAAGGATACCTCTGGAGCGATTTACTGCACAACTGAGTGGACGGTAGGTAACTCAAAAGTCGAAGGTAAGAAGATGACTGACCGAGGCATTAGGCTCACAGCTCGCGCATTCAACAACGAATGTGAAGCAGCCATCGCCAACTGTACATGGAAAAATGTCGTCAAGATGGAAGCGCGAATTAATAAAGCCTTTGAAGCAATTAATAAGCTGAATGAGTCCAACACGATTGTCATTTCAAATAAGTATTTGCAATTGAAAATTGAGGAACTTCGCCTGACTCACGAGCACAAAGAGAAGAAACAAACAGAGAAAGAAGAACAGGCTGAAATTAAGGCTCAAATGCGTGAAGAAGCGAAGATTGAAGCTGAGATTAAGAAAGCGGAACAAGAGGCCATCAAAGAAGAAGCACGCTTTTCTAAAGCCCTTGTGACCGCGAGAAAACAGCTTGAGTCAGCGAATGACGAAGCCCGTAGTAAACTGGAAGAACAGATCGCACAGCTACAGTCTAATCTTGAAGCCGCAGAGCAAAAGCATCAACGTGCACAGAGTATGGCAGAGCAAACCAAGCAAGGTCACGTTTATGTTATTAGTAATATTGGCTCGTTTGGAGAAAACGTTTATAAGATTGGTATGACTCGCCGACTCGAACCAATGGATCGGGTCAAGGAGTTGGGTGACGCTTCAGTACCATTCAGTTTTGATGTTCATGCCATGATTCACACCACTGACGCACCTTCTCTTGAGAAAGAGTTGCATCGCGTGTTCGATAATGATCGTCTGAACATGGTGAATAGGCGTAAAGAGTTTTTCCAAGTGGATCTATCTGACATCAAGAAAGCTGTTAAAAACTTCGATATTGATGATGCTGCTGAGTTCATCGAAACTGCTGTAGCACAGGACTTCAATGAAACTAAAGCAATGCGCAAGCAAGCTGAGTTGAAAGAAGCAATCGAGCTTGGTGCTATCACCGGTTTAACTAAGACAGAGCAACCTGAATTTGCTGAAAGCATTTAAAGTGTACAAATTCAGAGCTGATCTGACAGTTACCCATCTTTGACTCGGTGCCTGTCAGATATAATCTGGGCTAGATTTTTTATGCCCAGATTGATTTCCCATCTTCCTGCTAGCTAATTAAGTTATTACAGTTCTGACCAGAGACGTGCCAGCTTGATCTCAACTAACGCATTTTTGTCGGATAGACGACACTTGTTACCAAGTGCCGCCCTCCTAAGAACCCAGCGTGCAACTTTCACTGCACTAGGCTCAAGCCTCCACAAAGGTATCGTTAGATACCCCGCGAATCAATTGCCAGCCATTATTAATCACAAATCAAGCATAGTAAGAGGTCGCGCTCGATGCCATTAACTATGGCTGTCT
>NZ_JBFRMK010000286.1:888-1054 GCF_041470405.1 Shewanella sp. 10N.286.45.A1 | reverse complement strand
GGCTGTCTATGTATTTTCAAGGTAGCGCTCTCATGGAATGATCAGCGGGTGTTAGAGATTGCACTTTTCAGTCCCAGCTGGCTCCTGCCACCCGGACCTCCCTCCATAGTCACAGAGGTGAAAACAACCTCCACCAATAGTTACCGTTTGACCTTCTTCGTTGATC
>NZ_JBFRMK010000286.1:0-139 GCF_041470405.1 Shewanella sp. 10N.286.45.A1 | reverse complement strand
GACCTTCTTCGTTGATCCAGCGAGCCTCTCCGCCCGTGAGGCATCTAACAAAACATTCGTCCAACCCCTCACATCGATTACGCAGAAGATCCAAGAAGCATTGCTCGCCTGCATAAAGCTCAACGCCGTCTTGTATTGG
>NZ_JBFRMK010000285.1:0-20741 GCF_041470405.1 Shewanella sp. 10N.286.45.A1 | reverse complement strand
TATGACTAGAGTGCGTTACGAGCTTTTCACTTAGCCAGCTAAGCATCATCGCTCAAGCCTTGTAGTAAAATAATTGAATTCGAACAAAAACTAAGCTCGAAAGATCAACAGCCCCTAATTACTTAGATGGGCTGTTGTATTTAATCTGTGAGTGGAGATAAATTACTCGGGCACTTCCTGCTTTACCACTGTTTTACCACCGTTTTGTCCAATTCGTCGCTCAAGATAGTCGAGCATCTCTTTAGCTATGGTATCTAACTGCCATGGTGGATTGATGATCCACAATCCCGCTGCGGTCATACCAAATTCATCGCTATCAGGCTTAATCGACTGTTCAATACGTAACTGATTTTTAATGCCGCTTTCAGCAAGTAGCTTAAGCATGCCTTCTGTTTGCGAGCGGTCGACTACTGGATACCACAGCATAAATACGCCAGTAGAGAAGCGTTTGTGTGCCTTGATAATCGCTTTAGCGACATCTTGGTAGTCGGTTTTAATTTCGTAGCTAGGATCAACTAAAATTACACCGCGACGCTCAAGTGGTGGCACTGCAGCAATCATACCTTTAAGGCCATCGCCCTTAATCACTTTTACGTGTCTGTCACCAGTGAACTGCTCATCCAATGTTAAAAAGTCAGTACCATGCAACTCGTGTAATACCATGCGGTCTTTTTGGCGCATATTCATATCTACAAACGCAGGCGAACCTGGGTAGAACTCTAACTCTTGCTTGCCTTGGTTAAAATGAGTCACGTCAGCGATGTATTGCACTAATGACTCTGGTAGGTCATTGCGATCCCATAATCTGGCGACACCATCTAAATACTCACCGGTCTTTTTAGAAAACTCATCGGTAAGTGCATAGCCGCCAGCACCAGCATGGCTATCAATATAAGCCATCGGCTTGTCTTTTTTATGCATCAATTTCAGCGCTTGTAGCAAAATAGCGTGCTTGAGAACATCGGCATAATTGCCAGCGTGATAGCCGTGACGGTAACTTAACATGAGAATTCTTTATCAATGATTGTAAGAAGCGCAAAGTATATCTTAAGCCACTTGAAAGTGCAGGTTTCTGTCGGGGTTTAATCTATTTCAGGTGCAGCTTTTGCAGGTTTACTCGGTGCAGAACTAGCTCGACAGAGCGCCAGTATTTGATTGTAAATATAGTCATTCGAGCATTTATGTTATTGGTCTTTAATTATTGCGACTGGTTCAAAAAGGAAGGGTATTTTATTGGGTTTTATGGAAGCCATCGACATAATAAGCGCAGAGTAAGAGGGTAGTGATATAAATATGGCTCTCCTCATCCTGCTGTAAATTAGATAACAGGAGAGGAGTCGCCATTTAGTAAGCTAATTATGACTAATTAGCTTTTCTGTTTCTCGTTTTGTTATTACTGGTAATCAGCAACAAAATCAGTGCCTGTACCTTGCCCAGACATTAAGAAGTAGTGCCATCCAGTGAGAGGGTTCGTCACTGTGATTACTTCATCATTGCTGTTGGCAGTCACTGAAGAGTTTTGGTTGTATGTTGTACTTGGCCAGCTAGAGGCTGAGTGATAAAGACTTACATCACCGTCACCACCACTAGTTTTTATAGTGAGTAGGGTTTGACCCGCTGGAACATAAAGGCTTAAGTAGACTTGGTTTCCACCTAAACAAACAGCTTGACCATCAGTTAAGCTGCCACTAGTTTGCGGGTTTAACGTTGCGCATGCGTTAGGAGTCGGGTTTGGAACTACAACACCGCCTTCTTCGTACGTACCTGTTAAGGTTACATTGTCAGAAGCTGAGTAACCTTTAACAGTGACATAATAAAGCCCACCAGACTGAGTTAACTTTGAGCTGTCACACGTTTCGTCAGTGTTACCACCTGTGTATGGACGACAGTCATAAACATTATCAGTTGCAGCTTCGCCAAAGCGAACATATAGATCTGGATCGCCAGTACCTGCACCCATAGTTACATTTACATTTTTAGCACCTGTTGGAACATTAAATGTGAAGGTTTTAGACTCTTTGAGTGCGACATTAATCCCTGTTTTGGTTACACCATTTACTAGATCTGATGCCGGACCCGTATCTGTATCCTTTTTGATCTCTAGGGTAAAGTCTTCAATTTCTCCCCAAGAGATTTGGCCACAAGAGGTGGTAATGTTTTCGTAACTTTGTACGACACGCATTCTTGTTTTTCCAGCTAGCGCTGTAGTTGGAATAGTAAATGGACGTTCGATGGCATTGCTAGTATCAGCATTAATCCAGTAGACAACATTCTCAATCTCATCTTCAGCAAACGTGCCATCCTGGTTCATATCGATATAGACTTTCCATTCTGCATTGTAAGAAGTCATCGAGCCAGTTGCACCTTGGCGGAATGAAATGGTGTTGTCACCGTATCCGATTGGCACGACTGTCGCAGTATGATTAGTATAACCGGCTGCACCTGATTCAAAGCTCACACCGTTTACCGTAACATTGGCGGTATACTGAAATTTGGAGTTGTATGCATAAGCACTGCAGTAGTTTTGCCCTGGAGGAGCGGTAACCTCTATCACTTTAGTCAGAGTATGCTTATCGCCATTTTTCAGTGTCACAGTTAATGTCACTGTGTAGCTGCCAGCAAAGTCGTAGGTATGATCTGGGTTGAATGAAGTGCTTGTGTTTGATTGGCTATAGTTACCATCACCAAAATCCCATTCAACAGATGTAATGTCTGAGTTGCTTGCTGAACCATCTGCAAAGCTTACATTGAGGTTATCAGCGGTAATATCAGCGGAGAAGTTTGCAGGGCTTGGCTCTTTAATGATATTGATGCTGTAGTCTTCGACTTCACCAAATACAACGTCACCACAAGCACCAAGCTCTGTTTCGCCAGCTCTCACCTTTTCAGATTGGATAACACGCATACGTGTAACACCTGCTAATGCACTATCGGGTATAGTAATGCTTGCAAGTAGCGGCTCACGAGAAGATGGATTTCTTGGTATTGAGAAATGTAGTCGCTCGCCTGGATCATCAAAGCTATTATTTTGGTTCAAATCAACAAAAACGGCCCAGTGGTCTGAGTATGGACCGTGGCTGCTACTTCTAGTGCCTTGGACTAATTCAATACCTGTTGGAGTGTTAGTATGGATAGTGAACGGTGTTAGTTCAGTCTGATCGGTATAAAGTCGAGAGCCGGAAGTATGCGTTAGGCCATTAACGTTAACACTGGATGTGTACTGGTAAAATGAATTGCCACTTTTAGCCGAACAGTAACCAGAGCCTGTAGGTGCCGTGACTGTAATATCTTGAGTGGTGGTATTGATTAAACCGTTATTATCCGTTGCAGTGAAACGTGCGGTATAAGTACCTGGAAACTGATAAGTGTGTGTCGCGCTATAACCTTCAGCGTATGGCTTATTATGGTAGACACCATCACCAAAATCCCAAAGTGTTGAGACAATATTGCCATCTGTGTCGTTAGCTTGGCCTTCAAATGTCGCAGTTAATAGCTCAGATGCTTCAGCTGCTACAGTGATGGTCGCGGTTGGTGGGTTGTGAGCTGTAGTACGGAATGCTGATAGCGTTGTCACTCTTTCATTGTGGAGGCGTGCGTTATCATTTAAATCTGCAGTACCACCGGTATAACCTTCATAAACTTTGTTTGGGTTAGACCAAGCATTTAGTCGTGTTCCGGTACAAGAGGTTGAAGTTGCCATCATAGTTCGCCAAGTGTTATTGGCATTACAAAAGCCGTGAGCATAAGCGTATGGAGTGCTAGTACTATCTGCTGCAGTGTCGTGGCGGGCCCCAAACAAGTGACCTAATTCATGTGCGAAAGTATTTTTGAAAGTTCCCCAGCTACTCATCGCGAATAGTGCACTGCTGTCGTCGGCACCAATTTCACCTGCCCAGCCGGCCCATGGAGAACTAGCGTTCTTATCTGTGAGTAACACCATCACATCGGCTTGATGTTGGTCTCTTAAGCTCTTTAATTCAACGCCGTAACCATTGGGAGCAAGAGGGTTTGGATTAGGTAACCAGTCACTAGTTGCTTGGTTCAGCATGACGGAGTTGTCTTCAGACATATCGCCAGTGGAAACGTAACCCGTTTGATAGGAGTGCACAATATTTACAGTCGCATCAATGCCACTCGCAGTGTAGCTATCGTTAGTATCCTTTTCCATTAAAGCAATATATGCAGCCACATCACCGACTTCAGTCGCCAACTGTTGTGTGTAAGCAACAATAATGGTTACCTCTCGGTCATTCGCTGCCATCGCAACACTGTTAAATGCGGCCATGCCAGCAAGACCTTGGCGGCCATTCACAGATGAGCGAACATCTAAGTTATTCTGGTTTACAGGACGGTCAGAAGAATCAACTGGCGCGTTATCATCGATAAACTTACTTAGTGTGTAAGTGCCATTGGTTGACGGACTTAATAAGTAACCAGTTTGTCCTAGGTAAATTTTGGCGCTATATTTCCCTTTAGACTTAACCATGGATAAGGTGGCCGAGCCATCACTTGAGCTACCATCAACGTAGGTTAATTCGCTATTCTTAACGGTTATTTTTGTAATTCCAATTTGAACATCTACGTGATCAACTGTAAATCTTAAGCTATCTCCGACTTCCAGCACTCCATCTAGCGCATTGTTGAGCTCAATAGTTTGAGGCGTTGAGCGCTGGCCTCTTTCGGCATCTAGTTGACTAGCTGAATTTTCAAAATTAATAGTGCTATTGAACAGTTTGATTTCTTGGCTGACAGCAGAAAATGAGACTGCTAACGCTGAAAGAGCAAATAGCTTTTTAAGCTTATGATTTTTCAATTTTATTTCCTTGTTTTAGTGAATGCTTAGTGATTCCCTTAATACCTGCTTCTCACTGTTTTTTTTAGCGTTTTATATGTAAGGCCTAACAGCTAAATACAAAAGAGAGTCGATGTATTACGCTAAAAATAACATATTGTATACAATATTTGATCATATATTTCACAAATACTTAACTTCTTGGTGGTTTTTACTGCATTAGTAACTGGTTGTTGGTAAACATCTGGTTTCAAGTTGGGAGCTATGAAGTGTGTCAAATTTGACTCATACAGGGTTAGAGTCATAAAAGTCATGCGCTAAAAGCGTAGTCAAAGTCGGTGGTATGAAAAAAAGAGAGTGCAGAATGAAGATTTTGTAGTCCTGCCAATGCACATGGCTGTCATTAAAGCTAATGGCTCTGGTACCTAGAGTTAACTTTCAAAGCTGAATGTAAGCGTCAGCGTGAGAATTTCGTAGGTGATGGGTAATTTTTCGTGACTAAACTTAGTGGTGATATCAACCGCTTTAAAGTAAATATTTAGCTTTTAATACTTTTGTATGGGTAAATCATGGTTTTACACGATACTTAATAGATAAATTCATCTTTATCAATGCGCCATTGACAAGGTTTGTTGTTAGGATATCTTTAGCGTATACCGCTTGGTATATTTTATCCAATAAAGGGAATTTGAAATGAAAATATTAGATTTGAAAGACTTGGCTAATGTTTCTGGTGCCGGTTCAACTGGTCCTGTTGGAGGAACTGTTTGTCCTCCAGGAACTCCTCCTGGAACAGCTCCTGGTGCTCCAAGTGCATGTCCTCCTGGAACAGCTCCTGGTTCTTGTCCTTCATTTCCAATTGAAGGCCCAATCTGTCCTCCTGGTCAAGATAGCTCTGGTGATGCGCCATCTGGTTACCCAGATGGTCAGCCTGGCTTGGCTTAATCGTAAAGCTCAATCTCTTCACTGATTATATAAGCATGGCTCATTGAGTCGTGCTTATTTTTTTAGCTAACATTTGCGGTAACTGAGGGTTAATAAACTTATAGCTTATCGTTGAACAATAATATTGAATTGCTTGTTATTAAATCACCAATATTGCTATAGGCAATAACGTGATGAGTGCTATTATTGCAAAGCCTATTTTCAGAAACAGAGCTTGATAGTGATTAGTATTTTTTTCAATCGCCATTTCCCCACTTTAGAATCAGCCTGTGAACGCTGGGGGCTAACCTATAGCAATGATGCAGAATTTGAATTGCGCTTTGAACACAATACGTTAAGCCTATATAAGCGCGATGAACCTAAATTAGATGGTATCAGCGTTGATTTTGTTTCAGGGGCTGTGGCTCATAGGCGCAAATTTGGTGGTGGTCGTGGTCAATCAATTGCAAAAGCCGTTGGGCTAAAACAAGGCATTACACCGACGGTTGTTGATGGCACTGCAGGCCTTGGTCGTGATGCATTTGTACTTGCAAGCCTAGGCTGTAAAGTGATTATGGTTGAACGTCACCCCGTGGTGGCGGCACTGTTAGAAGACGGACTGCGGCGCGCTTATGAAGACAGCGAAATTGGCGACTGGATGCAGCAGCGTATGAGTCTATTTCATGGCTCAAGTATTGATGCGTTAGCTGATGCCGCTGCAGCTTCTGGAGCAGAGATTGATGTGGTTTATCTTGACCCTATGTACCCTCATCGGGAGAAATCAGCATTAGTTAAAAAAGAGATGCGGGTATTTCAAACTCTAGTTGGGGCCGACCTTGATGCCGATGGCTTACTTAAACCTGCGCGAGCATTAGCGACAAAGCGTGTCGTGGTGAAGCGTCCTGATTATGCCGAAGATCTTGATGGAGTCAAACCGAGTATGGTACTTGCTCAGAAAAAGAATCGCTTCGACGTGTATGTTAAGGCGGCAATGACCTCTTAAGTTTCTGTATCGATGAATAAAGATTTTTAATAACAAAGCCCAGATATCATTATCTGGGCTTTGTTTTATCTGTTGCGTGTTGATTACTCGCTAGCGGCTATTTTTACTTCAGAACCGATGAAAATAAAGCTAATGCCTTCGAATATAAATGACACTCCAACAAAAATACCCAAGATAGATAAAGAGAAATCTGCATCATTCATTAAGCTAAAAAAGTAAGTTGCAATTGCTGTTGATATCAAGCCGCCAACTGCGACCCAACCCCAACCGTTCAGATCATTACGATTACTGAAAGCAAATATCATACGACTGATCCCGTTAAGCAGCATGATGGTAATCATCAAGGCTGTAATGGTCAGTACACCAACAAAAGGTTCAGCTAAGATCAATATACCACCAATGGTATAGAGTAACGCACTGACTACATACCAAAGTTTTTCACCCCACTGCGGGATGCCTACTGCATGGTATAGCTGAATAAGGCCAACCCCGATAAAACATCCACCAATAACGCTAGCGATGGTGACGCCTGCTGCAACTGGCATCGCTATAGCGATAATACCGGTGAGCGCAACAATGATACCAATGATTGCAAACCAAATTGAGTCTTTACCAAAGATGGTGTTTTGTTCGTTTTTCATATCAAATTTCTCTGTTGATTCTTAATAATTAGTTTGTTGCAGCAATGACTGTGCAGCCGTCGCCTTCATTACAGTTAACGGTATAAACCTGCTTTACTTTGCAGCCCTTAACGCCGATTTGGTATTGCGGTCTTTCAAAGTCTTGTCTGAATCCATCGATGGCAATCTTTTTGCTACTGATCATCGTTGAAGTAACATCACTACAATCATTTTCAAATTTAAATCTGTTTTCTGCAGATTTGGTTGCTTCAGGTTGATATGACTGCAAGTATTCAGTAGGAGACTGGCAACCGACTAGAAATACACTCAATGCTAACGCTACGCCTAGAACTTTCATTTTTACTGCCTTTTTGTAAGTTGGATTTAACTAATTTAATTGAATTTTTAGTGCGAGTTTTCAGTACTATTTTGGTACTGAGTACTCTGTGATTTTGGCTATAAACTCATTTTCATCCTGCAAAAATTTGTCGCCCTGAAGCAGTGTTGCACTGAAGAAATGAGGGTTATCGTTTAACAGTTTTATAGAGGCTTTCTCGCTGAGTTCCTCAATGCTGTTCTTGCTATGAACAAAATAAGAAGCTGACGGAACTAGACCCAAGTTCGCGGCTTCTACATCTGAAACTTTCTTAAGTTGAACGTTTGCCGTGATAGATTCGGCGACCTCTAATACATCATCGAGATAGTAAGATTCCATTGAGACATAGAGTTCACCGCTTACGTTGATGATCTCAATTTTGCTCATCTCACTGTTGAATGTATTAATGTCATGTGCGTTATTATCGATAATGGTATCTGCCATTACCGAGGTAGACGCTAACGTTAATAGCGCTATAGAGAGTGTTCTTAAAGTTTGCTTCATGGGTGGAGCCTCTAAACTAATTTGTGGGTGGTTTAAGTGATGCAGCTATCGTAATGAGAGGCGGGATTGATAACATCTTGAATAAATAAAATTGTTATAATCGATATGTCACCTGCATCAAGCTATTGTTATTTAACAGATTATTTTGGTGTGTTTTTAAAATTAATTGTTGTGAGCTCATTCGACTTTCAACAAATGACAGCAGATACGTTATTTGCACGATTCACAGCTGACCGAAATTGTCCTTTTATTAGCTTTTTACGTCACTTCCCGTGGAGCTTTAACTGAAGCTTTACTATTAATTTGGCAAATATGACTATTTAGTTTGTTGTCGCTGTATTGAAAAGGTAACGGTTTAGGTCGGTCTAAAAGTGCTTTAAATAGTGGGAGCAATAATGTTTGCCCATCATTTCGAACTCGCGCACCGCTGCCACGCCATAGAAAGTTATGACAGCAGAGCTTTGGGCTCTTCAACGTGGCAATGGCTTGCTAATAAGCAACTAAATATGGCGTTATTATCGATTTATTTTATAGTTTAGCTATGGCGCGAAATGAATTTCAGAAATTCATCAATAGACAAAAGTAGTGTGAAAAAACCAAGTGTATGTATTTGAAAGTAATAAATAGCGGCATAGAGTAAAGTGAACTTATTTTTAATAAACTCCATTAATAACAGACTATTAACCCTAATGTGGCGTCTGTATTTTAATTGTGGTGGTTGTTCACTGACTTGTAGTTTTACTGCTAAAAATGTTAAATTCGCAACCGCTAATCACTTCGTATAATCCCAATGATATGGTTTGGGAGTTTCTACCAAGAGCCTTAAATTCTTGATTATGAGGTCTGTGACTTTGATGTCTTATTTATAAAGGTAGAGACCTATGAATTATTTAAACTTGCCCAAAATCGATCTTCACTGCCATTTAGATGGTAGCGTCCGTCCGCAAAGCGTGATTGATATTGCCCAGCAGCAAAATATTACCCTTCCAAGCACTGAGCTTTCTGAAATTCAGTCACTGATGGTCGCGCCAGAACCTTGTTTAAACCTCGATGAGTACTTAACTCGATTTGAGCTACCGCTATCTGTGATGCAAACGGCAGAAGGCTTAGAGCGTATCGCTTTTGAAGTTTTTGAAGATGCAGCGAATGAAAATGTTAAGTATCTTGAAGTGCGCTTTGCACCGTTATTGCACCTGCAAAATGGATTAACCCTAGAGCAAGTAATAGCGAGTGCGGTTAAAGGGATGGAAAGAGCGGAGGCTCAATGCGACATTAAAGGTAATTTCATCCTATCAATTATTCGTAATATGCCTAAAGACAGAGTGAATGAAGTTATCGACGCCGGTGCGAGCTTTATTAATCATGGCGTGGTGGCGTTTGATTTAGCTGGTAGCGAGCTAGCTGGCTTTTGCGAAGGTTTTATTCCCCATGCTAAGTACGCGGTTGAAAAGGGCTATCGAGTCACTATTCACGCTGGTGAGCAAGGTGTTGGTCAAAATGTACATGATGCAATTGCAATGCTTGGCGCTGAACGTATTGGCCACGGTATCGACATCAAAACGCATCAACAGGCATATGATTTAACTAAGCGCAATTCAGTAGCACTTGAAAGCTGCCCAACCAGTAACGTACAAACTAAAGCCGTTAATAGTTTGAGCGAGCACCCTTTTAGTGAGTTTTATAAAGATGGTGTGTTGATCACCATTAACACTGACAATCGCACGGTTTCTAACACTACGATGACTGATGAAGTGCGTAAGGTGATGCAAGAGTTTAACCTTAGCCGTGAAGAGTACTTCGAGATCTATAAAATCAGCGTAGAGCATTCGTTTGCATCAGACGTGGTTAAGCAGCAGCTGTTGGCCTTGGCTGAGTAAAAGTTCTTAGCTACATATGTCAGGCCAAAGCATTTTTAACCTGACTGTGCAAACAAGACAATGGCTCAACATTCTGTTTGAGCCATCCTTAATTCCACCTCTTTAGATTACAGCCGCGCATTACTTGATTATTCTTGGCGTCAATCAGTCTTTTTATTATTTAATTGTTGGAGCCGTAACCTATGAATAAACCGATTGAACAAACCATTGGCAGCATTGCTTTGGTGGTTAAAAACTACGATGACGCTATCGCGTTTTACACCCAGAAGCTGCAGTTTGAGTTAATTGAAGATACTGATCTGGGCGATGGTAAACGTTGGGTGCAGATCTCCCCGCCTAACGCTAACGGGACTAATCTACTGCTAGCGCAAGCGAGTAACGAAGAACAAGCGCTGGCGGTGGGGAATCAAGCGGGTGGCCGAGTATTCCTATTTCTGCATACCAACGATTTTTGGCGTGATTACCACCTGATGCAAGCCAATGGCGTTGAATTTACCGAAGAGCCGCGGGTTGAAGAGTACGGTACTGTAGTGGTATTTAAAGATCTTTATGGCACTAAGTGGGACTTGTTACAGCTCAATTAATTTTCACTGACAGGGTATATGAATAACTATCATTATAATTCAACCTGATAGCTATTGTCTTCATCGGGTCTGTTCTGTATTTTTTTAAACCAATAAGATGATTTTTAAGAACGGGTTTAATTGAAAGGTTGTTATTAAATGGAATTTACGCAATCGCGTTTTCAAGATGTATTTTCTAGGATTTACGAAGCTATTTTTGATGGCATAGGGTACTTGGTTGGCATTGTGCTTTATCTGTACCTATTCACTGATAAACCGCTTTGGACTGATTCAGATTCATTTGGAGCGCTCTTCTATGCGGTGATTTTAATCGGGCCCATTTGTTATTTATTGCTTAAGTATAAAAATGGTTCGAAGAAGCTTTGCCTAAACGAGGATAAATTTGTTTATCGAGATGGGCAGAAAGTCACCGAGTTTGCGTGGCAAGAATACCAAGGCTACAAAATCTCAAGGTTCCCGCCTTATCAAGTTATTATAAAAGACAATATTTATGATAATACTCGCTTTAGTTATTACGCATTTTCACCTCAGCAGCGCCAGCAGATTTTTGCAATACTGGACACTAAATCGCAAGCGGTAAAGTAAGCTGGGTTCATCGTCATAGTGCTAAATTCATAAAACAAAGGAGTGTGATTTGAATTATACAGATTGGTTAAGAAGTGAATTCCCACAATTAAGGGCAAGTACCAGCACTGAAACTCTTGAATATATTAACCAGGCAAAATCCGAAACAAAGTGGCTGGCATTAACAATTGCATTTTTCTCGGGAATATCCTCCGTTGTTATTTCCAGCTATGCACTAGAGTCATATGGCTTTATGCCATTCAGAAGTGTGGTTTCCTGGGCTGTGCTTGCCGTGGCTTTATTTGTGGGCGCGAAAATAAGCAACAGGCTCGAAGTCGCTATTATGAAAGCAAGAATAAGAAAACTAATCGCAGCGACTAAAGCACGTTAATAGCTATTAGCCAGATAATGAGTCTTAGCTCGCTTGATAGGGCGTGAATAAGCGCTGAGATAAACCAACAGCCGATGTGAATTTAGACTGTCGGTTTACTGCTGATAAAGAGAGGTTGTCAGCTTTTAAGTTGAATGGCATAGCTGTCCAAGGTGTAGCCATCCTCTTGGTATTGCCTTTCAAACTTAAAGCCTAGTTTTTCCAGTACGTGACTTGAGCCTGTATTTTCTGGTATTACCTCACCATAAACCTTATCAATAGTCATATGCTCTTTGGCATAATCAATACAAGCTTGATTTGACTCAGTGGCAAAGCCTTTGCCCCAATAATCTGGATGGAAACGATAGCCAATATCGATAGCATCAATGCGAGTTTCATTTTTAAAACCGCAAAAGCCAATAACTTTGCCTGTCTCTTTTAACACCACAGCCCAGCGTGCAAAGCCATATTTAGCGTACTCTTTAAGCCAAATATTCTCGATAATGCTAGTCGCATCTTCAATGCTTGAGCACATACCAGCATCACCGGTATAGCGGTTAACCTCTTCTGGAGCATTAAAGTCATAAACAGCCTGGGCATCATCTAGATTGAATTCTCTAATGATTAAACGGCTAGTTTCAGTGATGACTTTCATATTACTTTCCTTCTCATTTCTGTATTGGCTTTTACTTTACATAGATATAGAAATACAAAACAGATACAGTTTAAACATATAAAAACCAATACAGATCGTCGGTATCGAATGGCAGCATTTAAATATAACAAAATTATAGATGAAGTCGTTACTGCTATTGAGCAGGGGCAGCTGACTGGTAAGCTGATATCGGTTCGCGCTTTAGCTAAGCAGAAGCAACTTGGCGTGTCTACTGTGGTGCAAGCCTATCACGAGCTTGAACGATTGGGCTGGATAGTGGCAAAACCTAAGCGTGGCTATTTTGTAAATTCCAGCGCTAAGGCTCCCCAACCTAATTATGGCCGTCAGATTAGAAGAGTGCTAGCAGGGTTATCTCTCGATAAGGCAGTACAATACTCCTTTAATGATGATGATATTTTGCCACTGTCGTGCACCGCGCCTAGTACCGTGATTGATCCAGAGTTATTGCTTAATCGGTTGCACAAAAAAGCTTTGGCTAAACGGCCTTATAAATTGTGGATGCAAGATCCTATCGAAGGTGTGGCTGAGTTTAGGCAAGCTATCTGTCAGCATCTAGCAGGCTATAACCAGCAGTTTCACTTTGATCAGGTGTTGATTACTAATGGTCGGCAAGAGGGATTATTGCTGGCGCTGACTGCAGCAAAGGCACTCAATCAACCCATAGCGATAGAGTCTCCTATGTCGTTCTATTTCCAAACGATGCTGAAACAACTTAACGCTGAGGTGGTGGAGATCCCAATGCAGGTTAATTATCGGGATGAACTAGCGTTATTGAGTGATGCATTTGATTCACAAGCCTTTGCTACATATGTAGTTAATCCTAATTTTTCCGACCCGACTGGCAGAGTACTCAATAGCGAAGAAAAACAGTTGCTTATCGAATGGGCTGAACAAAGAGGCGTGACGCTTATAGAGTACGATCGCGGCGAATTGTATTTTGGTGATGAACGTCCAATGACTATCGCCAGTTTAGTTAATAAGCAATCTTCTTGCCGGGTGATCTGTATTGCAGACTTCTACGATACAATTTCACCCGCTATCAGCTTGGGCTATCTACTATGTGTGAACAGTTTCGATGAGTGTCAGTTTGCTAAGCAAACAATGGCAGAGGAACCGAGTATTGTATTGCAGTATATGTTGCAAGAGATGATGCTTTCTGGTCTCTACCAAAAACACCTATCCCAGTTACGTAGCGTAACAAAGCAAAACTACAGCGCGGCAATGGCAATACTTAGGCCCAAACTAGCTTCAATTAACAGTGAGCAGTTTTACATAAGTCAACCAGCTGGTGGTCCATGTATTTGGTTTCAACTGCCGACTCATTTAAGTAGCCAAGCACTGTGGCATAAAGTGATCGCCAATAAACTCTCTATCGCTCCTGGGAGCATGTTTACCCTCGATGAGCGTTACGATAATTTTTTTCGGATAACTTTTGCACTGCCCTGGAGCGAGAGCATGGTTGAAGGGATAAGTTTATTGGCTGAAATCATAACTGAGTTTGTTGCCGAAGGAAGTTAAGGTAAAGCAATAGAGCACTAGGGCGCAGTTTTTATATTGATAGGTATAACTTGTTCTTAAATCAATTATTATAAAGTTGTTTTTCATTAGCGCTCAGATAGTCGAGATAACCAGTAATGAGTCATGAACATTTTAAAGGCCGATATGAAGTCGAGTTTAAGTTTCGTTTGCATGATAAAGCTCACTTTTTAGCGATACTGAACGCAACCGACCATGAAGTCATGCTGCAAGATAACCTTGAATCTGACTGCTATTTTGATAATAAAGGCGCACTGCTTGCACAAGGAAAGAGTGTCTGTATACGCGAAATGGAACCATCTGGCATTAAGCTCTGGATTGTTAAAGGTCCTGAGTCTGAACGCTGCGAAGCCACCAATATTACCGATGCTGTTAGCGCTAAGAGTATGCTTAAAACGATGGGCTATGAAGTTGCATTATCGATGCAGAAGATCCGTAGTATCTACTTTGTCGGCAAATTTCATATTACTGTCGATTATCTTCAAGGCTTGGGATATTTTGCTGAGTTCGCGATCATGACCGACGATGACACCTTGCTGGAGGAGTATCGGCTGCAGTTGTTGGAATTAGCATCGAGGTTCGGCCTAACCAATGACGATATAGAACATCAATCCTACCGTCAGTTACATTCCCAGCTGTAAAGCTTATAACAAGCTAACTTCTAGCGCTTAGCTTCTGCCTACTTAGCCATTAAATCTCTAAATGTTAAATAGGTAAGTTATTGTAAGTTTGGAACTTTTCGCCTCGAAAACTTGAATCCTCAATAACCTCGACTAATCTTTGTTGAAGCTAAGTTCAACAAGGATCGTGAATGACGTTATCAAGTAAATTTCTCATCTTAGCGGTCATAGGTTTAACACTTATTGCACTGTCATACGGACTCTTTCCGACGCTTTCGCTGCGCTTACTGTTTGGAATTGAAGCCGATGGGGTCAACTTTAGCCACATTTTTCGCGCCATTATGGGGCTTTACTTTGCCAATGCTGCATTTTGGTTGTTGGGTGCTTATAAGCAAAAGTATCGCCAAGCAGCCTTATATAGCCTAATTGTTTTTATGTTCGGTCTAGGTGCCGGGCGGTTACTCAGTTTAATGATTGATGGAATGTCCCACTGGTTGTTGTTTGTTTATCTCTTGCTAGAGGTAGGCTTTGGTGTGACAGGTATTCTTATGCTTAAACAAGCACAAAGTGAGGGAATACAATGAAAGCAGTGTACAAATTTATAATATATGGAGTGCTAGCGGCCTTGTCGTTTAGTGCAGCCGCAGCTAAAGACCAGCCAAATATTTTTGTTATTTTTACCGATAATATTAGGCAATCTAATCTCAGCGCTTACCACAATGGGGTAATGAGTAGTCATACGCCGAACATCGATAGTATTGCTGAAAAAGGCATGTTACTGACTGATTACTATGTGCAACCATCTTGCCCCGCTGGGCGTTCAGCTTTTATGACGAGGCAGTTTCCTGTAAGAACGGGTATGCATACTGTTGGCCTACCTGGTGGCCCAGTAGGGCTAAATAAAGATACACCGACACTGCCAGAAGTTTTAAAAACAATGGGTTATATGACTGGCCAGTTTGGTAAAAATCACTTAGGTGATAGGGATGAGTTTTTATCGACTCAACATGGTTTCGATGAGTATTGGGGCTGGTTATATTATCTCAATGCAATGGAATATACAGAGGATCCAGATTGGCCAAAAGACAAAGCATTTCAGAAGTTTGCTCCAAGAAATGTTATCTATGCAAAATCAGATGGTAAAGGGGGACAGACAATTAAAGATGATGGTCCGCTGCCAATTGAGAGAATGCGCACTTTAGATGATGAAGTTAACAAGCATGCAATTAACTTTATCGAAAGAGCAGTTAAAGCGGATAAACCTTTCTTTACTTGGTATTGCCCATCCCGTGGTCATGTGTGGACTCACTTGTCGCCTAAATATGAAAAAATGCTCGGCACTAATGGTTGGGGTTTGCAAGAAGTGGTGATGAAAGATCTCGATGACCTGTACCGGATGGTGGTATGACGCCATTTCATGGTGAGAAAGGCACTACTTGGGAAGGTGGTGTTCGTGCACCTTTCTTGATCCAATGGCCAAATAATATTCCAGCAGGAAAAGTTAACAACGGCATGTTCGATGGCATGGACTTGTTGCCAACCTTAGTAGCGGCTGCTGGTGGTCCACAAGATCTTAAACAAAAAATGCTAAAAGGATATAAAGGTTTTAAAGCTCATTTAGACGCCTATAACCAATTAGACATGCTGACTAAAGATAAGCCTTCTAATCGTAAAGAGATCTTCTACTATTATGAGCTTACCAAATTGCAGGTTGTGCCGGTGGGTAATTGGAAAGCACATTTTGTGGTGCAGAATAATGGCTGGAGCGGGGCAAAAGAGGAGCTAAATGCGCCACTACTATTTAATTTACGCCAAGATCCTTACGAACGAGCAGTAGAAGAGTCGGGTATGTACCTTAAGTGGATGGGGCAGAAAATGTGGGCTTTTGGCCCCGCGCAAGAGGCCGTAGCGCAGCATTTAGCTACTTTTAAGCAATGGCCAGCTGTCACTGCTGATAGCCAACCCGTTAACAGTGGTGGTGCAGGCAACTAGTTATCTAGGGCTGTAAAAGTTAAAAAAGCTCATCGTTATTGATGAGCTTTTTTAATGGATGTAATTAGCGACTGTTGAACTTTCATGGTTGTTTTTAATCCAGATTACTAGCTTTTCGCTTAGCGATCTAAGTGCCATCGCTAATGCCTTGTACTAAAAAATTATTCCTTACGGTAAATAATCCAACAAAAAGTCAGCCCGAAAGGTAAACAGACCCTAGTGGCATTAAACCGATAACCCTATTTTCTATCTGTATTTGTTTGTTGGAAATTGCACTAGCATGTAGCCATAGTCACAACATAAAATTGAAAGGAGAGGATGATGATTGAACAAGGACAAGCTATACCAGCGGGAACTCTGTCAGAACTGACAGCTGATGGCATGTTGAACCATAACGTAGCGGAGCTATTTGCCAATAAAAAAGTGGTACTTTTTGCTGTGCCAGGTGCTTTTACACCGACTTGCTCAGAAGCGCATTTACCCGGTTTTGTGGTGATGGCTGACCAGTTTAAGGCTAAGGGCGTTGATATTATTGCCTGTGTATCTGTTAACGATGCATTTGTGATGAAGGCTTGGGGCGTAGCACAAAATGCATCAGAACTGATGATGCTAGCCGATGGTGATGCTAGTTTTACCAAGGCGCTTGGACTAGAGATGGATACAGCAGGGTTTGGTGGTATCCGTTCACAGCGCTATGCGATGGTGATAGATAATGGTGTAGTGACGACACTTAATGTTGAAGCACCAAAGTCATTTGAAGTGAGTACTGCAGAAGCTGTTCTCGCGACAATTTAAGTTTTATATATTGAAGCAATAAAAAAGGAGCTGATAAGCTCCTTTTTTTGTTATTTTGTGAACTTACAAGTAAGCGTTAAAAGTAATGCACATACTCAACAGCTACTCGGTAAAGTACGTCATCAAAGCCAATCAGATCTTGCTCTGACTCTCTATCGATATATTGCGTCATGAAATGCAGCAAGTTGTTATTGTTGCTCAAAGGAACAATTGCTCCCATGCTTAATTTATTAAAGGTGTATGATTTGTCATTATCGTAACCCCAAAGGCCGTCGTAACGACTGTAATCTAGGACGAGTTGTACTCCTGAGTGGCCAAATGTATAGCGGTTACTCCAAGCAAAGTAGTAGCCATAGCCTTTACGATTTAACTCATCTTCAGTGATACCTTGAGACTCTCGCGGCCAATCATCATCTTTTTCTTCTTCGCTGTAAGCGAGTCCTAGAGTCAAACCTAAGTCATAGAAATTATCGCTACCATAACGATTATTGAGACCTAAACCCAAAACGGCAAGTTGCTCAAACTCCTCCAGTTGCTGGCTGTTATAGTGGCCTTCATAACGGCCAACAAAGCTTAAGGTATGGTCAGCATTATTATTGATGTTCATGAATGGACGTTGGTAATGAAGCTTCAAATCCATTGAGTCACGATATCTATCTTCATCGTACTTTTCTGAGTCGCTTTCGTAGTAATAGGTGCCACGCACTCTGAAGTAATTTTTATCCAGCTTATAGGTCTTGTCGTAACGCAGGTCATCCCAAATGAGAGAGACACCAACACCTTTAGATAGAGAACTCTCTGGAGAGTCTTCATAAGCTTCCATACCCGATATTATGGATACAGCGAAAGGAGAGTTAGCTTCTTCTGCACTAACCTGGCCTGATATAAAACTTGTCGCAATAACTGCGCTTAAAAGGAGGTTTCTCATGATGTCCCTATAATAGTTAAATCCAGCAATATGCTATTGAAAGTAATTCTATTTTAGCTGGTTTTTACAGAAAGGTTACCAAGAAATGTACCTTTTATTAAACGCCTGCTTTAATCCCTAGGCTGACCTCTATATTTTCAACGCTGAGTTCAACCTCTTTTGCTATCTCTTCACTTTGTTGTGACGCAGCTTGCGCGTGATTTTTAAGACTATTCATCGCTGTAATAAAATCATCGAGGTAACTCACCTGCTCTAGGGTGCTATTGGCTCCCTGCTTGGCTGTGCTTGCCATTTCACTTGCTTGCGATTGCACACTTTGTGCTACTTGCCAAAGGCTCTGAGCACGTTGTTTTTGCAGTAATGTAGTCTCTTCAATACCTTGCACTCGGGTATCTAGATCGGTATTGGCTTGGGTCAGTTGGTTGAGGATCTGCATGATCTCTTTTAGCGATATTTGCGTTCGCTGTGAAAGATTACGTACTTCATCTGCAACTACAGCAAAACCACGCCCTTGTTCGCCAGCTCTCGCCGCTTCGATAGCGGCATTGAGTGCAAGTAAGTTGGTTTGTTCGGCGATGTTGCTAATGACATCAATGATCCGTGATACATCAGAGACGGAGGTCGTTAAGCTCGAAAGTGACTGATGGCAATGAGATACCGCAGTTTGCGATTCTTCTGTCGCATCCAGCACCGCCTGTGCTTCTTGCTGGCTAAGCTGCATCTGCTGCATTGTTTGTTGTGCACTGCGTTCCACTTGCTCAGATGTTTGACTCACATCTTGTGCTAATTCACGGATGTGTTCGGTTTGATCTTGGGCTGTGAGTACAATCTTTTGAGTTTGTCCTGTACTGGCTGAAATATGCGAAATACGTTCAACCAGCAAGCTTAGAGATTGAGAAACTTGAGTTATTTGCTCTCTTTGGCTCTCATCCTCTTTTTCAAATCGATGTAGAAGTTGATTAAAGTGGCCTGCAATCTGGCCTGTTTCACAGCGGCGCTGTATCGCAAGTCGCTCGCGACTGTTTGATTCACTTAATTTGTGAAACGCACGGTTAAGATGCTTCAACGGTTTTATCACTCGGCGCTGTTGCAGCACTAAGTAACCAATCGCGAACACAATCAGTACTGACACCATGATATAAATTGCCATGCTGAGTTCTTGCTTTAACTGCTGATTATGTTGCTGTTGTTCTAGACCTAATGCGAGTAAAAGTTGCTCTATATTAGCGATATCTTGGGTCATTGCTTGTTGAGTGCGCTGGTTATCAATGAGCAGTGAGTGAGTGTTATTGACCTCTTTGTTATAGCGGTTACTCAGGCTTAATAGCTCGCTACGAGCGTTGTCGCCGATCTCTATCTCTTCACCCTCATCATCGCCGAGAGCAAATTCATCGACCTCCACTGTTTCATAGATGCCAATAAGCGGTAGCGTATTGAGCGTACCATGCCAAACATTGAGCTCTGTAATCAGACTGTCTAACATTGATTTTAGACGTTGTTCTTTGCCGATTAAGTAACCATCAGTGACTTGAGATAAACCATAAACTAATGGAGGAAGCTCTCGGGTTAGCGCTAGATATTTATTGGCAAGATCTGGCTGTTGTTGCAAGCCTTGAAAAGCATAATCGGCTAGGCGTCGATTATAATCGAGCATCTCTGATTCAGCATGGGCGAGCAGTTGTCGTGGGTTGCCAGCAAGTTTACCTGCGGCGCGGTAATCATTATCGAGTGCGAGCACGAAACTGCTAATTGCTGCTTGTAAGGGAAGGACTTCGACACTTTCTTGTTGAGCAATGTCGGCTTGAATTTCAGCTAGATTGAGCTTTGCTTGTTCAAGTTTACTGGCATCACCACTGGTCAGGTAGCTATCAAGCTCGCGTCTTATCTCTACCAGAAATGTTCTTTGGATCTGCTGTAATTCTGAGGTTTGTTGCTCAATAAATTGTCGCTCTTCACTACTCCAAAACACCACCCCTGCGAGTGATGCTGCAATGAATAATAATACTGCGGATGCAGAGAGTGACAGAGTTGAAATTTTCATTCCGTTGACCGACATCTAAAAAGATGGCGTTAGAATATGTCACTTAGATTACAAAAAAATTACAGAGAAACAGCGAATTAGAAAAACATTGTTTTACAGCAAGAACTTGAAAATAACTATCAATCAATATTTATACCAACTCCATTAAAGAGTTGCTCATTCAGCGGGAGTTAAAATCACTTTAGGCAAGTCAGTGGCTTATCGCTAATCGTTATCTTCGGCTATGGCATCCTGCTCCGCTGTCGATAATAGCGCCTGCATTATTCTACTTTCGCCCCATCCTGGATCTCGTACCTCTTAAGTCTGACCCCCAAGGAGGGCCGGAATGTCATATTTTTTTTGGAACAAAATAGACCATTTAGTCGTATATCGAAGGCCAAATGCGCTGTATTAAGTGATTTCCCCATGCCTTAAATATCAGCCGCTCGCATTGGGTGCCTTAGGGTTTTCACTGCCATGTTGCATTGCCTCAAGAGGGGGAACCCTTTCTTCCACAATGCGCTTTGTATTGAAAGTCCTGAGTATTCTGGTCTAATCGA